>JASJEI010000352.1 GCA_030064795.1 Pleurocapsa sp. MO_226.B13
GTGGCAGCCTAGAAACCGCTACGCTATTTCATGTTTTTCACAGTCCTTTCAGGACGCTAAAAAAATGAAATTTTCGGCTGCTTAAGAGTGAAAAATCAGCAGAATTGTGGCAATCTTGAGCTGGACGAGCACTTAGTGGAGCAATGGCTTGATTTACCAAGCCCTTCGGGCTCTCTGTAATAAGTAATAAGTAATAAGTAATAAGTAATAAGTAATAAGTAATAAGTAATAAGTAAAAGCCCGAAGTCGGTACAAAGCCGACTCATTCATGAGGAAGACATAAAAATATAATTCAATTGTTGAATCCTCTTGGCTTAGCAACGAGGTATTACTCATTACTCACTACTCACTACTCATTACTCATTACTCATTACTTCTTTATTTTTTTATTCCCACACCTTTTTTCGTTCACCCGGTTTTTTATGATGTTTTGGTCTTCAAGAAATACTTTATTTGGCTAAAAATTTGCTGTAATGGAAGATTTGATTTGTCTTGATGAATTATTTGAGTCTGTTGGTTGTGATTTGCTTGTCGATTTCAACTTTTAAAAATTAATTACCGTACCCGCAAAGCGCAACCAACAGGCAATAGTAGATTTTCTTGGGGACTTTGAGCCTAACGAATAGAAGCGTTTGTCGCCGATTTTTTGAGTTGTTCTGACTTATTTAAAGAATTTCGATTTCTTACCTCTGCTCCTGCCAATATAACAATTTTGTCTAAAGTACTATCGGCAGAATTTCTCCCAGCGGAATTAACTAAACTTTGATAGCCAGAATCAAAACTTTTAATTATTTGCTTAACTTGCTCAATACCTACACCATCAGCTAAAGCATTTACTGCTACTTGTTTTGTTGCTTTAAGACTTTTACTTTCTACTCCTTGAGAATATTTATCATATAGATCAGTAGGTGCAGAACTAATTTCTACTTTGGTAGAAGATTTGGTTAGATTTAAACCATCTCGTAGAACTTGACCATCTTTAACGTGTAGTAATACTTGTCTACCATTGGTAATTTTAATTGAACCTTTAAAAGAAGCTGGATCGTTGAGTGCCTGCTTGATTAGCTCTGTCTGACTATCTGTGATAGTAGATCTAGCAACATCTCCATCCCGCATTTTAAAGATATTTTGACCATCAAGACTAATTTCAAGGCGCTCAACATCAACTCTTCTTTGATCTAATGCAGTGACGATGTTTTCCAGGACATAATCTTGTGCTGATTGAGAACTTTTTTGCTCAAAAGATAAATTTTCAGAACTATTATTTTGCTTGTTAATAGATTTGAGGTAGTCATTATCTTCTAAAGCTTGAATCCAAGTGTCTTTAAGAGTTTTATTTCCTGCTGGAATAATTTTCTTTTGAGAGGCAATCTTTTTTAGTTCTTCTATAGTTAAATCTTGATAGGATGATTGGTTGTTTGAATTACCATTGAGATTTTTTTGTTCGTTCATAATAAAAAAGGTCTGAAAAAAATATTTAAGATTGAATATACAATAGGAGAAAAATTATAAGTAATGCTTTAAAGTTTCTGATTAATTTTCTTGACTTCAGCTTGACTCTGATTGTTTTCAATAGCATTATTTATTTGAGCTTTTCTGAGTATTAAATCGGCATATTTTTCTGGACTACCACCAGCAAGTGCTGATGCTATACCTGTTTGACTATTGGCAAGAGATTGTTTAACTTCTTTTAAACTAGTTCCGCTTTTTAAAGACTGCTGCGCCTGTCGAACATCATCTTTAGCCGTCTTAATTTGGACTTGAGTTTTTGGTTTGTGTAGTGTACTGAGATTGGCTGCTGCGGATACGACATTTTGTACCACAGTAGCCGAGGCATTCAATAGTTTTTCTTGATCTTGTTCTATTCCTGACATAATTATATGCTTATTAATTGTTTGTAATTTCGTGTTTGATAGTTATAAAGCTATTAGCTATTAGATACCCGCTATTAGCTTTTTAATTAACAGTCTGCGTAGCTAATTTTAGCCAACTACCCAGCGCGATATCTGAAGGTAGTAAGATCTTTATCTATTAATGTTTGCGTGTAATGTTTGCGTGACTATGGCTGACGGGGTGACCATCTGAACTGGCGAACTCAGAATTCACAAAGGCGTTTAGTTCGCCGCATGTATTCAGAATTTAGGTACAAGCCCCGTCCTCCCAGACGGAAGAGGTTTGGCTTTGGGTGCAAGCCGAATGACAAACAAGTCCAACTCTGAACTGGCGAACTCACAAAGGCCGAGCCTATGGCCGCATGTATTCTGAATTCGAGCGAAGCGACTTGACATATAGATCCTTTTTGGGTCCTTCTTGAGCCTGTCGGGGTGACAGAAAATGCTAAAGACTAGATGCAATCAAGCTTGCAGCCCTAAGACCTCGCTGATAATTAGCGCATTTCTGGGGACTTAACTTCATTAATTCCCGAATTTCAACAGCAAAGAATTGAATCGACTCTAACCAAGCGATTGGCTTTGCCAGTGCGCGGAGCGCAATCGCCTGTAAACCCAGATAAAAATTGCTGTGTCTGGGATAATTTCTGCCTTTTTCTTTGACTCGACCTACATATTTAGCTATTCCTTTATTCTTGATGATTTCTCCACATAAAGTAGCTTGAGAATAAGCCAGAGTAATTAACAGAATTAAAGTCATTAATCTTTTATCTGATACCTTGGTTCCTTCGAGATTATAGCCACCACTTTTAAAGTCTCTAAACATCTGTTCAATGCCAAATCGTTTTTGATAAGCGTGTTTGAGCTTGATCCAAACTATTTAGGTTGCTCAAAATAAACCAGGCTTCATCAGCAGATCCTTCCTCTATATTTTCTTTTCCACTTACAAACGACATTAGCTCCAGCAAAACCCTTAGTTTTTGTCACTTTAACTCCTTGAAAATAGAGGGATACTCCTGGTCTTAATCCCACCGCTTGTAACTGCACCCAAATTTCTGGTTCTATCTCCAAATAAGCGTTGCGTTTGAGCCGTAAGCAGAAATAGGTTTGCTCCTGTTGCTGCAACCATTTGGCTAAATCAACTGAACAAAATTCGGGCGTCTCCCAAGATGACTTTTTTATACCCTTTTAATACTGGTATAACTCGACCCAGAATTGTGGTTTGAGTCTCTAAATCACTATTCCCCACATGGTCTAATAGCTCAAAGTAAATGGGAATCGCTCTATGATTAATAATCAGACTCACCATCAGTAGATTAATCAATCCCCGTGACTGTTCTGTCTATGGCGATACATAGCACTTCATCCCTAGCAAAACGCTGGTTTAACCAATCTTGGAAAATGGGTAGCCAAATTGTTTCAATCGTTAAACTTGGTAGGTCTAAAAATCTCTGCAGTTTTTTTCGACGACTTTCAAAGAGGATAGGTTGAGGAAATTTGTTGGCTAACTCTTCTAATCTTACCCATCGATAACTTTGTAGCAGTTGTACCAGAATTGAAAGTATTAAATATTGAGCTTTATTCAGTTGAGTTGTTAGATGCGTTTGATACAGTTCAGGAAACATTTAAACCCATGGCTAATAATTGGCTATTATTGCAGATTTCCGAACATCCCACCTAGCTCAATCATAGACCCCATAAGCTTTTTGCTTCAATTGTGTCACCCCGACAGCATGAATGAGTTTATTTCTCTTCTATTCGCTTAAAAACTTCTTTTCGCTTTCCTTGACATTATGTTTGATATCTTAACTTGTTACGAATGTGCCAGCATTATTTACTAGGATGTCAAACTTAGCTTCTCCAGTGCGTTGGGTTAGTTCCGCATCTAAGCCGTCAAAAAACTGCTTGATACTATCAGTGTCTCCCATATCCGCCTGTAAAGAGAAAGCTTTACCGTTGGCTCGTTCGATCGCCTTAACGGTTTCTTCTGCCTCGTCACTGCTATGTCCGTAGTGAACTATTACCAAAGCTCCTTCTCTTGCCAGTCTTAGAGCGATCGCCTGCCCGATGCCACGACTAGAGCCAGTTACTACCGCAACTTTGTTTTGAATCATGATCTTTCAAAAATATTTTAAAATTTTAATGCTATCGATTTTACTATCTGCAACTTCAAAAATCTTGTCCAATCTTGCTAATCGTTTATTTTTCTTGCGCTTAGATACAAAATCTACCCAAAGTTATAGATATCAGTTGAGGAACAAAAAACTATTGCTAACTTGCAGAGTGAAGCCATTTGTAAAACAAGCGAGTTAATCTGGGCATGACGACATAAGCTAGTAATACTACTACTAATCCCGTCATAATTGCTTGACGTAATAGATAGGGTAAATTTGCTAGAAAAGGTGCTAAAAAATAACCGAGGGTAGATACACAAATAAAAACCCCGATCCAGGTAACAAAAGCAGTTTTATATTTTGGCGGTGAAGGAGAGGTAGTGTTAGGAAGAGATACCAAAGCTTCTAATCCTGTTAATACCTGCACATTCTCAGGTTTTTCAATTAGAGGTTTAGCACGTTCGAGCCATTCTTGGCGTTCGGAAGACTTCATCCAGCGACAGAGATTATTATATTTATCAAAGCGCAGAATAATTACATATTCGGCTCTCGAACCAGGTTGGGGTCGGAGAATAGTTACTCCGTTATGTCCTTCAAATTGTCTAGCTGCCTGAGAAATACCTGATAGCCATGCTTCATAACCCTGTTCGCGACCAGGACGAATATAATGGGAAATAACGGCAGTTACTTGGTGATTTTGGCGATTTTCTTCTATATTCATTCCATTATCTCTGAAGATTTAGCTAAATATCAAAATGCAACTAATAGCAACAAGCGCAAGCCGAACCAGCCCAAAAACGAGATAGGCTACCTGGCATACTCAGAGAAGATAAACTCAAATGCTGCTGACTCTGAGAATTAGTCATAATAGAAGCTGTTTGTCTTGAGCGAGTCGGAGAGACAAAACTAATCTTCGAGTCGTTGTGATAACCACCAAAATGTTTAACAGGCGACCAGTCGGGGCTTACAGGTAAAGGTGGCGGAGAAAGATTGCTAAATTCGGCAGTTGCGTAGACAGGTTTACCATCAACAATAGTTAAAACTGATTCGAGGTGTTTGATTCTGTCTTCGGGTATAGAGAAATAATCTTCTGACAATACAGCTAAATCTGCTAGTTGACCAGGAACAATTGAGCCTTTATTTCCCTCTTGATTGTCAAACCAAGCAGCAGCGGTAGTATATAACCTTAAAGCCTCCAGGCGTTCGAGGCGATTTGCTTCGGGATAAATACTCGTTCCGCCGACGGTTTTACCCGAAACCAACCAATATAATCCTACCCAAGGATTGTAACTAGCTACCCTTGTCCCGTCCGTTCATCCAGATACGGGTACGTCCATCGCCATCATCTTTTTAATGGGGGGAGTATGTTTGGCAGCCTCAGCACCATAACGATCGCTAAAATATTCCCCTTGATAAGCCATGCGGTGTTGAACGGCAATGCCTCCTCCTAACGCCTTGACTCGCTCGATATTGCGATCGCTAATGGTTTCCGCGTGGTCTAAAATCCAGTGCATACCCTTAAAAAACGAGAAATTGATTCGTCGTAGGTGGCGTGGAGTCTAAAGGGCCACTTATTTTCTGCTAGGAGTTGAATCACATCCGTTAATTCAGTTTCCATTTTGGCAGCAAGATCGGGACGGGGTTCGGTAAAGTCTTCAAAATCCGCAGCCGAAAAAACTAACATCTCTCCCGCACCGTTAAGGCGATAAAAATCATCACCCTGACCTGGATTAGCGATATTAATCCAGCGTTCAAAATCGGCTTTTTCTTCTCCTGGGTTTTGGGTAAATAGGTTGTAAGCAATCCTCACTGTCATCAAGCCTTCTTTGTGGAGGCGATCGATAATTTGATAGTCATCAGGATAATTTTGTCCCCCACCACCAGCGTCGATAACGCTAGTAATCCCCAAACGATTCATCTCCCGCATATAGTGCCGACTAGAGTTAATCTGGTCTTCTAAGCCTAAGACTGGTCCTTGTGCGATCGCAGCATATAAAATGGTGGCATTGGGTTTGGCGATTAGCATTCCTGTAGGATTACCGTTACTGTCTTTTTCAATAACAGAATTAGGAGGGGGTGTGGTGTTGCGATCGATTCCCAAAGCCCTCAAAGCTGCACCGTTGAGTAAAGCGCGATCGTAAAGATGGAGAATAAAAACAGGTACATCTTGGGAAACTGCGTTGATTTCTGCCAGAGTAGGCATTCTTTTTTCGGCAAATTGAAACTCGCTCCAGCCACCAATCACTCTTACCCATTGCGGTGCGGGAGTTCTTCTAGCTTGTTCTTTGAGCATTTGTAAGGCATCGGCTAGAGAAGGAACGCCATCCCAACGGAGTTCCATATTGTAACTGATGTTACGCAAAAGCTATCATATTAAGATGGATATAAAGCTTTTGGAACTATATAGCGATTATATTATTAGCTGAGGAATTGCACCACGCATATACTCGGCGTATTTTTCATTGACTCCCCCTGCCGATGTTCCTATTTGAATAATTTCTTCAATATATTCGGTATTATTAACACGGCGATCGCCACAACAGATTAAGACTACAGGTGCTTGGGATACTTGAGGTTGGTCGAAAGCACAGGCTCTTAATTTATCTTTATTAGCTTGTTCTTTGACCACAATAAATCTCCAGGGTTGTAAATTATATCCAGATGGGGACTGTAAGCCCAAACGAAGAATTGATTCAAGAACCCCATCGGCAATGGGATCGGAGCGAAAAGCACGAGCAGCACGACGAGTTTTAATAGCTTCAGTAAGACTAAGTTGGGGTTGTAGTTGATTTTCGGTTTTCATGAGTAAAATTCTAAAAAGTGACAAATTTAATAAATTATTTTTGTGTAGCAAAATAGCTGGTCATTAAGTTGCGATAATTGGGAATATAGGTTGAGAGTAAAGTCCCCAAACCTTTGATGTCATTGCGCCAGTCTCGGTGAAGTTCGCACGCTACGCTAAACCAGTTCATAATTTGAACTCCAGCACTCTGCATTCGCATTAACGCTGCGTCACGCACATCTTTATTAAAAGTTCCTGAAGCATCGGCAACGACAAAAACTTCGTAACCTGCTTCTAACGCACTTAAAGCGGGGAAAGCAACGCAGACATCAGTAACAACTCCCGCCATAATTAATTGTTTGCGACCAGTGATTTCGATCGCTCTGACAAAATCTTCATTATCCCAAGCATTGATTTGACCTGGACGAGCGATATATGGTGTATTGGGGTGAAAGTCTTTGATTTCGGGAGATAGGTCCATTAGGTCCATTTTCAAAGCTGGTTGTCAAAATTGTAGGCAGATTAAAAAATTTTGCTAATTCTGCCAGAGCTAATACATTATTTTTAAATTCATTGGGAGAATAATCTTGCACTAGCGAGATCAAACCAGCCTGATGATCGATAAGTAAAACAACGGCATCTTCTTTAGAGAGACGATTATATTTATAGGAAGTAGTCATGATATATTACTCCTTTTTAATTAGTAGTTAGGTGCGAACAGCCCTTCCCCCGTACAGTGGTTAATATTTGTTGACTAAATATTTAGTGGATTGAAAATTAATATTTGTTGTCTTCGGTAGATAAGCTTCGTAAATCAGAAAGAGTATATAGCTCTTGAGATCGAAGAACATATGATTTAAATCATGTTTCGGGAATCGATAACTCGATTTCTCTACCGCGACGAGCGATAAAACCCAATCTTTCTAACTCTGAAAGGTTACGGTATAGAGTTTCCGAACTCAAACCCAACTCAGTAGCAATATCTTTGTAGGTGCGATCGAAAACGACTCTAGTTTCACCTGGATAAGCCGAGAACAACAAATACTGTAGAATGCGATCGTGTGCCGAACGAATACTCCGTAACTCCAATAGTTTCTTCAGAGATTGGCTTTTGCGATCTTGTCTTCGTAAAAAATTCAAAGCTAGATCGGGGTTATTTTGTAAGACTTCCCCAACAATAGTTTTGGGATAACGAATCACGCGGGAAGGAACTTCAACAATCGCATTACAGTGGTAAAGTTCCGTAAATAATGCAGACTCGGCAAAGCTTTCCGTTGCCCTAACTATCTGAAAAACAACTATGTTTCCATCGCAAGTATAACGTACTAGTTGGATTCGTCCGACTTCGAGGGCAAAAATATACTCGGCGGGGTCTCGATGATGAAAAAGTACCTGTCCTGCAACGAGATTTTGATAGCTAGCGCAATCTGGCAAAGGCGAGGGAAGACTATTGGGTACCGATAAATCCATGATTTGTCAGTGCATAGTTGTTTCTAGGCTAAATCGAACAACAAAATTTCGGTATTATCTGTAGTGGCAGAAAAAGAAATTTTTGTCTCTTCCGTAATTGCAGCACCATCACCGCCATTGAGAACTCGACCGTTTACCTCTATTCCACCTGTGGCTACTTGTATCCACAAAGATCTATTACTGTTAGCACTGTAGTTAACGCGATCGCCGTTATTAAGAGTAGCAACGTAAAGATAAGCATCCTGATGAATTGTTACCGAATCGTCTTTACCATCAGGCGAAGCTACTAATCTTAATTTCCCTTGTCTTTCGGCGACATCAAAATGTTTCTGTTCGTAGCTGGGCTTAATTCCTCCTCGTTCTGGTAGAATCCAAATTTGCAAAAAGTGAACGGGGTCGGCATTAGAAGCATTAAATTCACTGTGGGCGATACCCGTACCAGCCGACATTCTTTGTACGTCTCCAGGACGAATTACCGAACCGTTGCCAATACTATCTTTATGAGCTAGTTCTCCTTCTAAGACGTAGGAAATAATTTCCATGTCTCGGTGGCCATGAGTACCAAAGCCTTGTCCTGGTTTGACTTTATCTTCGTTAATCACTCGCAGACTGGAAAAGCCCATGTGATTGGGGTCGTAATAGCTACCAAAAGAAAAAGTATGTCTGCTATCGAGCCAACCAAAGTTAGGATTACCTCTATCTTGAGCCGAACGAACAGTAATCATTATTTTTACCTCCCGATTTCTTAATATTGTTTGGTTCTTGGTTATATTATGTGTTGTTTCTTTAAAAAAGACAATATTATATTAATTGACAGATTGTTTCTAAAAATGAGACAATAGATTATAGGTTTGGTTTGATGTTTCGGTCATTTCAATACAAAAAAATGCGCGGTATTTTATGTAATATTTAAATATTTGCGAAAAAACGATTCCAATCAGTATGTTGCAGCCAAGCTTCAAAGTTCATGAGGTTGGGATGGATTTTCTTTAATGCTTCATGGTCGCGATAAGGACCGTATTGGTGATGAAACCGAAATTGATTGAGGGGGTCGTGGACATTAGACATATCGAGAGCTAAAAATTCTTCATCGCTCATAGGTTGATATTCTGTGGGAATACCCGTTATTTTTTCAAAAGTAGCTGCTAATTCCGCAAAAGTAAGGCGATCGCCACCAATTTCTAAGGTTCGACTAACCCAGGTATCGCGATGGGCAAACATATGGGTAGCAAACCAGCCAAGATCATCGAGGGCGATAAAAGGATAGGGAGCATCTGCTGCTGGGACGGAAAAGATTAATCCCTCTCGTCCGTCACTCAGTTTTCCTTCCTTGGGCTTCATAAAGGCAAATAAATTCTCAAAGTAAGCCAGAGTCTTTAGAACGCTAACGCAACTGAAATACCAACCTGGTTCTTGTCGCATAAACTCATCCGATCTGCGCCAGTCTATTTCATGTTCTACAGCAGCTTTAGCATCAAAATGAGGAACGGGATTTTTCCTTGAGAAATATGAGCGCAAGCATCGAGGAAAGAATAAATAAAATGCTGTACGTCGGCTTTTCGAGCAGCATCTAAAACATTCAGTCCCGATACTTCTCGTTTAAGAATTTAACTTGGGAATTGGGGAATTGGGGAATTGGGGAATTGATTAATCCCTAAATCCCTATCTCCCTAAACGAGAAGTATTGCATTCAGTCCGATTTTGCGCTCTGTTGCCACACTACCGCCAATCCAAAAACTGGACTAAACCCTTTTTCTATCCATTGTTCGGATAAACGACGAATAGTTTCTTTCTTAGGCTCAATTGTATTATCTTGAGCGATCGCTCGTTCACTATCCTACCCCTAAAAATTCCTTTAAAATATTCATATGTTAGGTCGCTTCACCGTTATTTATTGCTTGCATTTGACTGAGAATTGCTGCTTGAATTTTGGTATCAAAGTCAGGATCGTCTACAGTAGTAATAACCTTGCGAGGACTACTGTTTAATCTGTCTAAATACATTTGCAGAGCCTCTTTATCTTCACGATGTTGCAGAAAGTACTGTTTTAATTGTTTGTCAGACATAGCAGCATAATCAACTTTACTCATTACAAAACCTCCCCATTTGGCGTAATTTGAAATTCCAAATTTTCAGTATCTCCAGCCAAAATGTACAGATTTTTAGTTCGCTCATCAATACAGATAAGATGTACGGGCTGAAGCATAATATAAGTTAACCAATAGCAAAGACGGTACAAACCTCTAAGCTGAATATCATTAGGCATTTAAAGCAGTTTCCTCACATACTGCCTATTTTAACGTTTGGCTTGACTCGATACGATCGCTCGCTCACAATCCTATCCCTAAAAAATGCCTTAAACATAACCGAAAGGGATAGATAGTATTAGGTATCATTACCTTAGTCCCCAATCTCGCAAATTGGCGGGAATGTAGAGCAAATTAATCCCCAATGGCGCAACAGCAACCAGAACGCCCCGACAACTCAACCGAGACAAACAGCCTACTCCAAGCAGCAGCAGATTGCGCGAGTGCTTTGCTGAGTGATGATGATTTTGAACGAGGTGTCAATCGAACCTTAGAGATATTGGGCAAGAGTGCGGGTGCAGATCGCTTGTGTACGCTTGAATACATCGTTGATACTCATGGATTGAGCTTAGGTCACGTAATTGTAAGATATGAATGGCTTTCTCCTCACGCAAATTCTCAACTTCATCATCCCGAATTAAATCGTGTTAGTTGCGATACATTTGCTGAAGAACACGATCGACTTTTATCGGGTAAGCATTGGGGTGGTTTAATTAATAATTTTTCCGAAGCATTTCGTATCGGTCAAGAAAAAATAGAGGTAAAAGCTACTTATTCCATCCCCGTTATTGTTGATGGACAGTATTGGGGTCTTCTTGGCTTAGATTTTTGTCGTATCGCTAGGGAATTAAGCGAGGCAGAAATCGCCGTACTAAAAACTGCTGCTACCTGTATCGGGAGTGCCATCCAGAGAGAACGAGATCGCACTGCTAAAGAATCAGCCGAAAGAAAGGCATTACTAGAACAGCAAAAAGCGATTGAGTTACAAGAACGCGATCGCCTGCTCAACCTAACCGCTAGTGCTACTCAGGCATTACTGGATGATGAGGATTTGGATAATGCGATCGCCAATGCCCTAGAAATCATCGGGGAAGGAATCGCTACAGATCGGGTGTGCGTCATGGAACACTACGACGATCCGACAAGAGAGACTTTAGGTTATTTACAAGCACTGTATGAGTGGCATTCAGAATATGCAGTTTCCCAGTTACAGCATCCCGAACTACAGCAGGTGAGTTATGAGGGAATCGAAGAGTGGTACGAACAGTTTATTAGAGGCGAAGCAGCAGTAGGAGTAATTGAGGAAATACCCGAACCAGTCAGAAGCGGACAAAGAGAGATTGGCGTAAAGTCTACCTATGCCGTCCCCATTACCATTGATGGCAAATACTGGGGTGTAGTGGGGTTTGATGATTGTCGGGAAGCCCAACAGCGCAGCGAGTCGGAAATCTCGATCCTCAAAACCGTTGCTGCGGGTATCGGTAGCGCGATTCAACAGCATCGCATACGCACCGAAAGGGAAGCAGCCCAACGCCAAACCCTACTCGAACAGCAAAAAGCAGCCCAGTTAGCCGAACACAACAGGGTTTTAGAACAGCGAGACAGGATTTTAGCAGCTACAGCCGAAGCGTCTAATGTTTTGTTGACGGGAGCAGATTTTGATGAGGCGGTAAATACAGCGTTAAAGATCATTGGGGAAACTATCGATACAGATCGGGTTGCCGTGTTAGAACATCTGGAGGATTTATCTAGTCAATCTTTGGGCTTTCTTCAAGTAACTTACGAGTGGGATTCAACTCATACCATATCCCAACTGAATCATCCTGAAGTGTCGAAGATAACCTATGGTGGAATTGAGGAATGGTATACCCTTTCTTGCCAAGGCAGATCGACAGGTGGTGTACTCGATGAGTTAAAAGAGCCTTTTCGTAGCAGCATGGCAAAAATAGGTACAAAATCCACCTACACTATTCCTATCGCGGTAAATAATCAATATTGGGGTCTTATTGGTATCGATGACTGTCGGGAAGAAACACGCCGTAGCGAAGCGGAACTGAGTATTTTAAAAACGGCAGCAGCTTGTATTGGGGGAGCGATCGATCGCGAACGGACTCGACGGGCGAAGGAAGAAGCAGAACGCAATATCTTATTAGAAAAAGAACGAGCAGCCCAAGAACGAGCCAAACTGCTGCAAGCTGTAGCTACCGTAGCTAATTCTCTGTTGCGATCGCCCGATTACCACACCGCATTACCAGAAGTGTTACAAATCTTAGGTGAAGCAGCAAAAAGCGATCGCTGTGGTTTGGTGCAAAACGTATTCGATCCCGTCACGGGTGAAGCTGCCGTACAAATCTTTGCTGAATGGTGTTGCCAGGGAATTCCTGTTTCAGTTGAATCTACCCCAGAATTAGAAACTGCCTTACTGTGGTCGCATTTTCCTCAGTTTAGAGAGAAACTATTTCAAGGAGAAATCTGTACTTTTTTAATCGACGATCTCTTAGAACCCGCCCGCAGTATTTTACAGGCACAGGGTAACGTTTCGATGACTTTAGTTCCCATCATAGTGCAGTCAGAATTTTGGGGAGTATTTACCTTTGATTATTGTCAAGCAGCACGGTTATTTGAAGAGGCAGATACGGCAGTGTTTGCGATCGCGGTAGATAGTATTGCAGCAGCTATAGAAAGAGAACGACAAGATGAGGCATTAAAAGCCTCGGAAAAACGCTTTCGAGAACTGTTTGAGTTGAGCAATGAAGGTATTGCCTTTTTAGCTTTCGACCGACCAATTTCGCTTTCTTTACCGATTGAAGAACAAATAGATCTAATTTATCAATCAACCTGGTTTCTTGATGTCAATCCAGCCTGTGCAAAAAACTATGGATTTGACCATCCTAAAGAAATAATTGGCAAGCGATTATCTGAGCTGCATTCTCCCGAATCTAATCACAGATTGCTGATGCGTCAAGCTGTTGAAAACGGTTGGAATCTTAGAAATGTTGAATCGGAAGAGCTTGATGAGAATGGCAATAAACGCTACTGGTTGAGTAATTTATTTACCACTATTGAGAATGGCTATGCTGTAAGAAATTGGGGCATTACCAACAACATTACCCCACTCAAAGAAGCACAACAAGCACTACTCGAAGCAGAACAAGAAAAAGCGCGAGAATTAGAAGCTATCAACGTCAAGCTAAAACAAGCCTTGGCAGAATTATCTAAATCAGAAAAACGCTTTCGAGAACTGTTTGAAGCCAGTAACGACGGCATTCATTTTCTAGAGTTTGAGCCACCTATACATATCAACTTACCCATCGAGGAACAAATAGCTCGCTGTTATAGTTCTTTTCGTATTATAGATGTCAATCCTGCATTGGAAAAATATTCTGGTTTGAATCGGTCAGAAATAATTGGAAAACCTATTACAGTAGCACATTCCCCAAATTCGGGACATCGATCGCTAATGCGTCGCTTAATTGAAAATGGCTGGCAGATTACTAATGCAGAATCAGAAGATATCGATGCTGATGGTAACAAACGCTACTGGCTAAGTCATCTATTTACCACTATCGAAAATGGCTATGCGGTTAGAGGATGGGGCATTGCTAACAATATTACACCGCTCAAACAAGCGCAACAAGCATTACTCGAAGCCGAACGGCAACGGGTAGCCCAACTAGAAGAAAGCAACCAAGTCTTATCCTTACGGGACAGATGGTTGGAAGCTACTGCCAATGCAGCTAACCGCTTACTAGCAACTCCAGATCTTGATGCAGGAATCAATGCAGCCTTGAAGATGTTAGGAGAGAGTTTGGATTGCGATCGTGTGGATGTAATGCAGCATTTTGAAGATGATACTGTAGGCTATGTTCAGATGCTCTATGAATGGAATTCACCTTATGCTATTCGCCAAATAGACATACCAGAGTGGGTTACAATCTCTTGGTCAGGAATTGAGGATTGGTTAGTCCGACAGAAAGCAGGTGATTGGATCGGTGGTGTAGTTACAGAATTTCCCGAACCATTCCGTAGCAAGATGATTAGACTTGAGATTCAATGTCTTTACAACGTACCGATTTTTGTTAATGACAACTATTGGGGTTCATTAGGTATCGATTTTTGCCGAGAAGCAAGACAATTAACCTCTGCGGAAATTTCCGTATTTAAAACCGCAGCAAGCTGTGTTGGTAGTGCCATCTACCGCCAGCAGATTCAACAGCAACGAGAACAAGCTGAAAGAACGATAATACTCGAACGGGAACGAGCAGCTCAGGAAAAAGCAGCCGAATTAACTAAAGTAAATCAGGTTCTCAGCCGAAGCTTAGGAAAACTAACCGATACTGCCGATTTAGATGAATTCCTCGGTCAAGTAGTTTTAGAAATTACCCGCCAAGTCGGTGCGGTTTGTGGACATATGTTCTTGTATGATGCGGGTAACAATACTTTAGAAACTCGCTTATCGGTTAGAAACGGTATCATTCATCAAGGTGCAGCCGAATACGATCCTCCATTCTTACATTCACCTTTTCCCGCCGATATAACTCCTGCTTTTCAATATATGTTGGAGACAGGAGAAATTGTTTCAATGAACACTACAAATAATTCCGAGCTATTTTGGGATGGAACTATAGAATGGCATCGACAAATGGGACATCAAGAAGTTGCTGCACTTGCCTTGACCATTGGTGATAAACCCCTCGGTATGCTTGGTTTAGCTTTCACCGAAAAATCAGCCCTCAAACCCGAAGAATTAGAGCTAATCTACGCCCTAACCAATCAGGCATCTCTAGCCATTCAATTAACTAACCTAGCCGAAGCAGCCAAGCAGACCGCTATTTTACAAGAACAAGAGAAAGCAGCCCAAGAAAAAGCAGCACAATTAACCAAAGTCAATCATGTTCTTTCTCGAAGCTTAGGTAAACTAACCGATACTGCCGATCTAGACGAATTTCTCGGTCAGGTAGTTCTAGAAATTACTCGCCAAGTCGGTGCTGTCTGCGGGCATATTTTCCTATACGATGCCGATAAAAATACTCTTCAGCAACGCTTATCAGTCAGAAACGGCATCATTTATCAAGGTGCAGCCGAACACGACTGTGAACTTTTTCATGCTCCTTTTCCAGCCGATATTTCCCCAGGTTTTGCGTATTTGTGTCAAACGCGACAAATTGATTTACTTAGTACAGTTGATGATGCTGATTCTATGCTGTGGTGGGAAGATTCTGTAGAATGGCGTCGGCGCATGGGACATCAAGAAGCTGCTGCTATCGCTCTGATGATAGGAGACAAACCCCTCGGCTTACTCGGTCTAGCCTTTACAGAAAAATCAGCCCTCAAGCCCGAGGAATTAGAGCTAATCTATGCCCTAACCAATCAAGCATCTCTAGCCATTCAGCTAACTAACCTCGCCCAACAAGCCCAAAAATTGGCTCTAATCGCAGAACGCACCCGTATGGCGCGGGAAATACACGATACCCTCGCTCAAACCTTTGGCGGTATCCTGATGCAGCTACAGGTAGCGGAATACTTTTTTAGCAGCAAACCAGACAAAGTTCGCAGCCATATCAACACCGCTCGTATTCTCGCACAAGATGCCGTAGCCGAAGCACGGCGCACCGTCTGGTTTCTCCATCAAGACGACACCGAGTATGGTGATTTAGCAATTCTAATTCCCAAAGTTGCCGAACACCTCACCGCCAACACGGGGGTAGAGTTAGAGGTGACTATTTCAGGCGAAGTGCAACCGCTTCAGCCTAGTTTGGGCATGAACCTACTACGAATCGTCCAAGAAGCGATCGCCAACACTATCAAACACGCCCACGCTAGTAACATTGAAATTCATCTCACCTACGAACCCCAACAGCTATCTTTACAGATACGGGATGATGGAGATGGTTTTGACACCAGCCAGCAAAGCCTCGGTTTTGGCTTATTGGGTATGCAGCAACGTGCCAATAATTTGGGAGGGCAGTTAACAGTTAATAGTGCTTTGGGTGAAGGTACGGAAATTGGTCTTGTTGTAGAAGTAGCGAGTAGCAAGTAGCGAGTGGGAAAGGTAAATAGAGAATACAAACTATGAAAGTTCAATCCAAGGCAGTAGAAAAATAAAAATATATGGGTTTAGTTTAATTAGTATCCACAATTACCTCTGCCAATTCTTGACGGGTAGCCCCACTAGTTAACAATGCCCGAACAATTAAATCCAGGGATACAGAAGGATCGCCAGATTCAATCTTAGCTACCCGCGATTGAGAAGAACCCATCTTTTTAGCCAAAGCATCCTGGGAGAGATTATACCAGTTCTCAAAAGTCATTTAAAACCATCCGTACCGAATTTCCAACTGCCTGCATTATTATGTTTACTATCTACGATACCGATGAAGATATTTATCGCGGGTTACAGGCGGGAGCAAAGTCTTACTTATTGAAAGATACGCCCTGTGAGAAGATTTTAGAAATTATTCGTACCGTTCATGCAGGCAAACGCTATATTCCCACAGGGGTCAGCCTGAAGTTGGCAGGACGTTTAGAGCGACCCGATTTAACTGGACGAGAAGCTGAAGTATTACAACAGATTGCTTATGGCAAAAACAATCAGACAATTGCTGAGACTCTGAGAATTTCTGAAGCTACAGTCAAGTTTCATATTAACAATATTTTTTCCAAACTAAACGTCAGCGATCGCACCCAGGCGGTAATTGAAGCCCTCAAGCGGGGACTGACGCAGTTAGAAACTTAACTACCCAAAAACCCATCCCTCAGTAGAGTATTTTTTCTATCTTATAGTTGCGATCGAAGACAGAGCTTAGTACTGGTGACACATAGCTAGTTCTTTCATAGCATTAACTGTGTAAGGAAAAATTGCCAAGACTCATCTACACTATCTCATGGTGTAGAAACAAGATCTTAACTGCAAGTACCAGAAACTTAGAAGATAAACAATGAAATTCACTTTTAATAGTTCAATATCAATCTCTATTGAATCAAATAATCTGGAACAGAGAGAATAAGGCGACGGATAACAAAGTGATAGTGCGAGAGAGTAACAAAAATCTAGAAGAGAGAGTGGCGTTACTGATTTAGCGAACGAGCGCGGTCTTGGGGTTCCCCCCATGAGCGACTCGTTCAAGACAAGTATGAAACCAAAAAGTAATCTGTTCGTAGCTTTTAGCTCTTAGCTATCAGCTTTTAGCTTTTGATTGATTTATTTAGTGGTGAAAATTGTAGAATTATACCTCGATTCAGCAACGCCGAGAGAGTAAATATATATTCAAACTCACTACTTGCTACTCCCTTAGTCCCTACTCCCGTACTAACGTTCCATGGAACGTCTCTACATACTCTCTACTTCCAAATTATCAAACCTTACATCTTAACCAACTAATATACTGCGATACCTATCCTCTAGGTGGGGAATAAAACCAAGCTGGCTGACGATCTGCAAAGATCGGTTGTTACCTAATATAGTCTCAATAAAAACTTAATTTAGCATATGTCTACCAATAGCGAGATTAGCCAGGTAATTCCCCAATTAAACGAGCGCGACCATATAAAGGGTTCTCTCGATGCTACTCTAATTTTGATGGAGTATGGCGACTACCGATGTCCGCAGTCTGGTCAGGCATATTCTTTAATTAAAATTCTTCAGCAACAGTTAGGCGAACAGTTTTGCTTTGTCTTTCGTCACTTTCCTCAGAGTAAGCGATCGCTTAGGGCTGCCGAAAGTGCCGAAGCTGCCTCCGCCCAAAACCGCTTTTGGCACATGCACGACCTGCTTTTTCAGTATCAACAACATTTAGAAGACCATAACCTAGTTGAGTATGCCGATCGCTTGGGACTAGAAATATCGCGCTTTTTGCGGGAAATGTCAACCCACGTTCATCTTGACAGAATTCAAATGGATCTTGATAGCGGAAAAACCAACGAAGTAGAGGGAACTCCTACCTTTTTTATCGGCGTTCGACACAAGGGTACCGAAAACCTCAAAACTTTAGTACTGGCAATTTTAAAAATTAATCGCAATTCAAGATAACAACCTCTAATTAAGGCACCATAGTCATGGAACAACAAGCAGTAGGCAAAAGCGAGCGCCGAGAAACCAGAGCGAAAATACTATTTAAAATTAATCTTAGCAACATCAAACACTATACTATCGATCGCGCAGATCCTAATTGGCTGATTTTATCAGTTGAGTCACCAGGATCGACAAATGGTGATGATGAATCAATTAAAGATGAGGCGATCGAGCTTATTTTCTCTGTCGTGCAGCCCGATCCTGAATCAAATGATACGATACCAACACTAAACTCAAAAACTGAGTGTCACGATTATTATTTGTATCCTAAGTCATGGTTCTTTGGTTCGATAGTTCATTTACAGTTTAGTAACGCTGTAATAACAACACAAATAGAAAATAAAGGACTTGCGCCATCTAAGATGAATAAAATTGTTCGTTTTATTGGCGATCGCCTTTCAGAAGAAATCGGACTAGAAGAAATGGCAAACCACATCAACCTCAGTCCCTTTCATTTTGTGCGAGAATTTAAAAAGTCGGTTGGCATGACTCCTTATCGGTACGTGATTCACCAAAGAATTGAGAAGGCAAAGGAATTATTAACCCAAACAGATTTAGCGATCGCTGATGTAGCATTAGACTGTGGTTTTTCCAATCAAAGTCATTTAGGAAGGTTATTCAAGCAATACACGGGGATAACTCCCAAGCATTATCGCCAGAGCTTTTTTGAGTAGCTACTTTTGCAAAAAACCACCATCGATCGGAAAAACATGACCAGTAGTAAAAGATGGTTCTGAAGAACAAAGCCAAACTACTGCTTTTGCCACTTCTTCTGGTTTTCCCAGTCTACCCATTGGTGAATAAGTAGGAACAAAGACTTCCTGTGTGTCATTGTCTAATTCTGGAGAAGTTTCAATAAATCCTGGTGCAACAGGACCAAAACAAGAAGGACTGCCATCGGCGATCGAGCCAATTGCAACTATGTCAAGGGGGCGATCGCGCTTTAATTTGGCTGCTTCTAATGCTAGAATCGCAGGCCAAGTATAATTGACGCGGTTCATTGATTCTACTATTTCTACTAACGGAATACCTCCTTCCCCTACTTCGGTTTCAATTTGTCCAGCATTGAGAATAATCAAATCGGGATCGAATGTCAGTAACTTTTGAGCATCTTCAATCGTAGTTTGAGGCGATACGCACAGATGAGTATAATAATTTCCTTTTAGTTTCTCTTGACGGGTGAGTCCGATAACTTTCCAACCACGATTGAGATATTCTTTACCTAGAGCCGAGCCTAAAGTACCTGAGATTCCAGTAATAACGACGGTTTTCATTTTTTGCCTCTTCAGTAATCTGTTCAACAAACTTGTTCGATCGTCTCAGCTACTCTTAGGGCATTAGCTACGATAGTTAAAGCAGGACCAACGCCCAAAGAAGTAGGCATAAAGCCACCATCAACGACAAAAACGTTTTCATAGTCGTGTAAACGGCAATCAGGATCGAGTACTGAGGTTTCTGGGTTTGTACCAAAACGAGTAGTTCCTACCTGATGGGATGTGTAAAAATCATCTTTTTCTCCAGTGTCGCCCAAGACAATGGCTGCTCCAGCACGGGTTAGCACTTTTTTTAACTGTCGCAAATAATAGCGAGAACGATAAACATCGTAATAATGAAATTTATGGCGAAGACGAATCATTCCGCTTTGGTCAAGCTCTATCCGATTTTCTGGGTTAGGTAAATCTTCTACTAGTCCTGTCATAATCAGTATTCGTGCGTTGATAAGTTCTGCCATTGAGTAAGAAATGGGTAGGGGAAAACTTTTTTGTAAAGCAGCAATATCTGGTACTGAAAGGGTTTGAGCAAATCCCAGCTTGTGGGGAAATTTTGACTCCCCAAAGTAAAGGTCTGTAAAACCTAGCTGATTGATTAATTTGTCCGCGCCTCCAGTAGGGTTGATAAAAATTCCCGCAGCTAATCCACCACAGTGATACATATAGTTTCGTCCCACCTGATGGCTGCGATCGCTAAAGCCAGATTTGAGCAGAATTACCGAACTTCCTAATGCTCCAGCAGATAAGATGTAAACTTTAGCAGTTAGTTCTTCTACTCGATTACTATTTCGACAGCGCAGTCTGATACCATTGACCTTGCCTTTACTATCCCTCAGCAAACAATCTGCTTCGGTTAGAGTTTTAAGGGTCAAACTATTGGGCTTTAAGGTAGAATCGACGGTACGTTCGAGAAGCGAAACACGAGAACCATTGGGACAGTAGTAGCCCGAACATTGAGAACAGCGAAGACAGCGATTAAAATCTATGCCTCTAGGCACGTGAAAGGGAGTAAAGCCAACCTTAGTAATTGCTCTAGCTAACTTTTGATTGACTGGTTCGAGGGGAGGAACTGGACGAGGATACTTATCGACAGGTGTTTCTACATGGGGCATTTTACTCGGCTCATCCCCAGCAACTTGAAACAATCGCTCTGCTCGATCGTAATAAGGAGCTAAATCATCATAAGTGATTGGCCAATCCCAGAGATGACGGGGTAACCAGGGACTATAGTACTTACCTGGATGAAAGTCTAAACGGCTAGGACGCATTAGAACTGCACCGTATAGAGAAATACTACCACCAAGAGTCCCGCTAATGTACAATCGGGATTGTCGTCCATTAACTTCTATTGTGCGATCGTCAAAAGCTTTCATTCGGTTTTGTCTTCGCTGTTGTAGATCGGTTGAAGAATAGCGATCGCCACGCTCGACTAACAAAACTTTCTTCCCTGCTTGGGTTAAAGTATAAGCAACTGTGCTACCACCTGCTCCGCTACCGATGATAATGGCATCAAAATCGTAAGACGTAATCTTCCAAATACCTGTGCTGTTCAGCATCCATAGTGTTGGTTTTTTGTCAATGCGTAAGTCCTAGAAGTCTCTCATCGTTACCTTATTGGTGTATCTTAAATTTCTGCTATTTTTGGCATATTATTGCTGTATTATTGTCATTCAGACAAAATTCGCAAGTATGGAGTAATTAAAGGTAAACAAAGATCTAATTGTCAAGATTGCGGTCGCTATTTTCAATCTAGCTATGAGCAACAAGGATATTCTCCAGATGTGAGGCGAATTTGCTTAAAAATGTATTTAAATGGCATGGGATTTCGCGGGATTGAAAGAGTTACAGGAATTCACCATACGACCATTATCAACTGGGTCAGAGAATCAGGTGAAGAATTACCTGAAGATGATGAAGAAGACGAGCCTACAATAGCAGAACTTGATGAACTCCAGACTTATATTGGTCGAAAAACTGACAAAATTTGGATTTGGACAGCGATTAATCATTATTCTCCAGGGATTATAGCTAGGGTGTTGATTTGGTTCAAGGCGATCGCCGTGGCGAAACCTTTGAAAAACTCTGGAAGATAATCAAAGCTTGGGATAGCAGAAGATATCTAACGGATGGATATTGTGTTTATGCTAATTATATTGACCAAAAAAAGCATGTAGTGCTGCCAAAAACACAAATGACCAGAGTTGAGGGAGAGAATACCAGATTAAGACATTACCTAGCTCGGTTACATAGAGCTACCTTATGCTACTCAAAATCAACTCAAATGCTGAAATATTCAGTTCGGCTTTTAATGCATTATTTGAGATTTAAACAAGTCCCTCTTCCTTCTCGATCAACAATTAATTCAGCAACGCCAAATTGACTTCGTGCAGTTCGACTTGTTGCAGGCAAGCGTGCCAAATACTCAAGCCCGAAAAATCCAAGTCAGTCAAATCTAATCCTAGGTGCAAGCAGAGATTAATCAGATTACCACCGCCATAATTAGATAA
>JASJEI010000353.1 GCA_030064795.1 Pleurocapsa sp. MO_226.B13
GTAAGTAGGTCGGGATAATTAAACTCAACTATGTTTACTTTTGTCAAGTAGATTTAATCCTTTGATTGATATTAAGTTGAAGCGAATTTACATTTTGTTACATACTTCAGGTTATTTATGTCTGTCTACTTATCAAGCAGGTATTTGTTATTCCCAACCCAAGACAGAAATATTTTAGTAAGCGGTCGTATTGAGGGTTACGAAACGGATATTGGGACAAAAGTGGGAGGTAAAGTTGATTTAGTCGCCGTACAGGAAGGGGAACAAGTAAACAAAGATCGGAATCTTGTGCAGCTTAACGATGAAGAAATTCAAGCTCAGTTAAAAGGTGCTACTGCTCGTTTAGTTTCTACTCAGCAACAAGAACTTCAAGCCAGGTTACAAATTAATTTACTCGAAAGTCAGATTCAGGAGGTTCAGCTAAATCTTAAACAAGCACAAGAGGACACTATGGGTCAAGTTTTCCAAGCTGAAGCATCGGTTGCATCTAGTGTGGCTCAACTTAATGAAGCTCTTGCTAAGTTAGAAGAAGCTGATTCTGAGCCTCTAACTAGCGGCGATCGCCACTAGCCATAGGTTAAAACAAGCACATTTACTCAGAAAAGTAAAAACATTACTGGGTAAGGATTTCAAAATGTGCAACTTAAGAGTTAAAATTGGCGCAAGCCGATCGCGATCGTTTTCAGCAATTGGTGGAATCGGGAGCGATCGCAGTATGTTAAAGACTCAGTAGGGAATGGAGGAATACCCCCCATATACCATTTCTCTAAAGTAATAAGAGACAAAGGCTTGAAGTCAAAAGTCAAGAGTCAAAAGTCAAAAGTCTTGAAAAATAAAGCTTTAAGGAATTATTTCTCAGAGAAAATAATTTGGTTAAAGAAGTATTAGATTTTGTTGAATTTATCGCTCAAAAATCACTTAAGAAAAATTAATCGCAATTAAGAGCGCGACGAGTTAAAGAATGGAGCGATTGGGCTGCGGATAATCCCGATGATAGCCCAGGATTGCCCGATGAAGCTTTAAGTCGCGTATCTACAGTGAAGATTGATTGAAAATGGATATTAAAATTGTTGGTAATCCTTTGTAACGAAGTAACGAATATTGAACATTGAACATTAAACATCGAACATTTATCATAAATATCTGTTCTTTGCTTCTAAAACAACGTGGACTCATCTATAGCCGCTCTCAGACAAAACTATACTCTGGCAGGATTATCGGAGACTGATGTAAACTCCGATCCGATCGCACAATTTAATGTTTGGTTTCAACAAGCACTAGATGCAGATTTACTCGAACCCAACGCCATGACTCTGGCTACTGCTACCCGTGACGGGAAGCCCACCGCTAGAATTGTGCTACTCAAAGGAGTAGATAAGAGGGGTTTTGTCTTCTACACCAATTACGAAAGTCAAAAAGGACAGCAACTAATTACTAATCCCTATGCTGCCTTAGTTTTTCTTTGGGACAAGTTAGAAAGACAAGTTCGCATTGAAGGAAAAGTTACCAAACTGGATATTGAGGAATCAAAAGAGTATTTCCACAGTCGTCCCAAAGCTTCTCAATTAGGTGCATGGGCATCGGATCAGAGTCAGGTAATTCCTAACCGCGAAGTATTGGAACAAAAATTAGCCAGTCTCGAAGCCAAGTATAAAGATCAAACCGTTCCCCTTCCCGAACATTGGGGAGGGTTTCGGGTAATTCCTAGCCGCGTTGAATTTTGGCAAGGTCGCCCCAGTCGTCTCCACGATCGCTTAGTATACGATCTACAGTCGGATCGTAGCTGGCAAATCAAAAGACTATCACCTTAAGTGAGTAGTGAGTAGTGATTAGCGAGTAGCAAGTAAGTGAATGATTTAATTTCTCTAGATACCGTCGATTTAGTTTTGTGTTTGGGGATGATTGGGATCGCGATCGCTTTATCTCTGTGGCAAAAATTGGGCTTGGAAAAGCAATTGGCTTATGGTGCAGTACGTTCTTTGATGCAGTTAATTGCCATTGGTTATATCTTAGATATTGTCTTTGCCCTCGACAATTGGTGGTCAGTACTAGCTATTCTAGGGATCATGATTACCATTGCTTCGATTGTGACTCGCAACCGCATCGATAAAAAGCTAGAGAAACTTTTACCTACGGTAGTATTATCTCTGGTTGCTAGTAGTGCCTTTACCTTGGGCTATGTAATTTTATTGATTATTCAACCCAAACAATGGTACGAACCTCAATATCTAATACCATTGGCAGGAATGTTGTTTGGCAACGCCATGAATAGTGCCTCTCTGGCTGGCGATCGCCTTCTAAGCAGCATCAATCAAAATCGCTTAGAAATTGAAACCCATCTCTGTCTGGGTGCTACCCCCCAACAAGCCATTGCTAGCTACAAAAAAGAAGCAATTCGGACTGGTTTAATCCCCGTTCTCAATAATATGGTAGTTATGGGTTTAGTGAGCCTGCCAGGGATGTTTACGGGGCAAGTTTTAGCTGGTAGCGAGCCACTCGATGCAGCTTCCTATCAAATTCTGATTTTATTTGCCATCGTCCTTACCAATGCAATTTCCGCAGTATTAGTTACTCAGGGAATCTATCGGCAATTCTTTAACCAAGACGAACAGCTAATTTCCTAGATTTAACTTCTTGTCCAAAGCAGAAAATGCCTATTCGTGAGAATGGGAAGCTCTCGGTTTACCGAGAGAGGAAGTCACTTTTTAAAGCTTGGAGACAGATGGAAAAAGTTATGGCGATCGCGGCGGGTGGTAGTCATTGCATTGGTGCTGCTACTGCTCATCTTGCTGGTGAGAGGGGTGATGCTGTTGTTGTTAATTATCTTCATAAATTTGTAGCATTGGATTTCAAATGGCGTTGTTAATTTCTGCAACTAATCGTGTCAACCGAAACACATCGAGGACTATTTTAATTAACTAAGAAAGTGGTAACATATATTGTAGTTAGCTCAAATTGAGCGACTGAGAGCGATAAATCCATCAAAAAATCGAGAAGTAGTCAAATAATCCTTAGCACTTCAGCAAATACGTATGGCAATTGAAAGTTGATTGGTCTTAAGGAGATCAAATACCGACAAGATAGTTAGCGGCGATCGAGTTATACTAAGATGGTTTTGCAAAAACCTACTATTCTCTGAAATCAATTCATAGGAATGATTTTAGCCATCTTATTATTACAAATAAGGGTCGTACAAACAAAGGATTTGAGCTAATTGTCAGGAGGATTTCCTGGCAATTATCTTGTTACCTCAAGCCAACATTCAGCCAAGATTCTGTGTGTCCAGGGTTAAATTAAGCTCATCTCACCCATAAATGAGGTGGGATTTCATGTCAGTTGTCAGTTGTACTACTGACTACTAACGCGACGGGCGACTTATCCGACCATCCCAATCGCGGAATGGGCGAACCCCTTCGCCTCTGTAAACCTTAGCTTGATTTCCTAAAAGATTCATATCACTCTAAATAGTGCAGTATGTCAGAAATAGAAATTAGCCACGCTTTGAGAATTGTCGATCAAACATTAGATCCAGATCGTTTAAATACCGTCGAAGAACTAGTCTTAAGAGAGTGCTGGGTAGGCAAAACATATCAAGAAATTGCTTTAGATTCTGGTTATGACTCCGATTATATTAGAGTTGTTGGTTCTCGGCTTTGGCAAAATCTTTCCAATGCTTTCAAAGAAAAAGTTACCAAAAATAATTTTAGAGCTGTTCTCAGACAACAGGGCAGAAAAGGTAAATTCTCTTTTTCTAATATAGAGCTACCAGAAGGACAAGTTCCTCTCAATTCCAATTTTTATATTGAGCGTCCTCCTTATGAAGCTTTAACCTATGATGAAATTCTCAATCCAGGAGCTTTAATTAGAATCAAATCTCCCCTAAATATGGGGAAGACATCTTTAATGATTCGTATATTAGCACAGGCACGAGCGAAAAACTACAGAGTGGTGACAATTAATTTTCAACTAGCAGAAGCCTCAATACTATCTGATATCAACAGGTTTTTACGCTGGTTGATGGCAAACATAACTTTTCAACTATCTATAAAATCAGAATTAGATAATTACTGGGATGAAGATTTAGGAATAAAAGTAAGCTGTACGACTTATTTTCAAAGACATATATTAGAGCAACTATCTAGTCCTTTGGTATTAGCTTTAGATGAGGTCAATCATTTGTTTGAATATCCCGAAATCGCACGGGAATTTCTGCCTCTGTTAAGATTTTGGTACGAAGAAGCCAATAACACTCAAACTTGGAAGAATTTGCGCTTAATAGTAGTTCATTCAACTGATGTTTACATTCCTCTAGACATAAATCAATCACCTTTCAATTTAGGACTACCAATTGCTCTGTCTCAGTTCAATTTTGAACAAATGAGAGATTTAGCAAGTCGTCATCAATTTCAGTTAGAAATTGATGATTTAGATCAAAATATAGCCTCTTTGATCGAGATGATCGGTGGTTATCCTTATTTAGCAAGATTGGCATTTTATGTCCTATCTACAGAAAAACTTACTTTCGAGCAATTATTAGCTCAAGCTCCTACTTCGTCTGGGATTTATCGCAACCATTTACAAAGACATTTGGTAACTCTCAAAAAATATCCCGAATTAGCCAAGGCATATAAACAAGTTGTAGCTTCAGATCGACCAGTACGTATCTCTACTATTGATGCCTATAAGTTAGAGAGCATTGGTCTAGTCAAGCCGATTAGAAATGAGGTAGAACCAAGTTGTAAACTTTATCGTCTTTATTTCCGTGACTGTTTAGAAATAGAAATAGATTGAACTTCCATCCTTACCCGATACCGTTATTTTGTAATTTAATACGGCATGACTCCATTTTGTATGGCTTCCTTTTGCCGATCGCAAATACAGCCTGCTTTTATTCTTAGGCACATATTTGTCCTGTATTTATGAATATTTTAAGCTTACTGTTAATTTATTCTAGAATAATATTGATTGGCGATCGCTCTTCGGCAAAGTAATAGTTACCGTTGTTCCGCAATTTCTACCTGCACTCTCCAGAGAAATTTGACCATTCATTAATTCAGCTAACTGCTTGCAAATAGTTAGTTGGGTTGAGGTCATCGCAGGCACGAAACCCAATATCCATAAGCTATGGAAGGGTTGCACTGTCGTTTAACCCAACCTACGAAGTTTCTTGTTAATGCATGAGAATTGGTATCAGTACTGATTGGTTGGTTTCACGCGGCGCGTTTTCTTACAACTTCCGACTTATCTTTCGCTGATTTCTGAGCAGAGTCGGGAATTAATTAAGTTGAAACTGGAAGGGCATAAATGGTTTCTGGGAGCTTCATCAGTGCAAGGATGCGACTTTGTAAGTCGTTGAGAGGTGTAATTTCAGAAGTGCCATCACGATGATGATAGAGAGTAATACCCTCGAAGGCTGCCAAAAGTTGCTCGGCAGTGGGGCGTTGAGTTTTACGTTTGGGATTACCAGCATAAAGACCAGCAATTTCATCTTGCTGTGTTTGTAGTTCTCGGCGCACCTGAAACGATAGGGAGAGTGAAACATCGCAAGGCAATAGTCAGCAAAAACATCAAGCCGATGATCCGGTCTTCATTAGCCAAGTAAATAGGTAAAGCTGGAAGTTGACCTCCCTTGAAGCGATGGAAGCCGTGTTCGAGTTGCCACTGGTCGCGGTAATAGACCACCGCGCTTTGTTAACGAGAGCTGCTCAACCCTGACATTAGTGACATAGATACGCCAACCAGTGAGTTGTTCGGCGATCGCGATCGCATTAAGTTGGCGTTCAAATTTTAACTGGAATTGAGTTGACACGATAGTGGGGTTCTTGTCTTTGCTACTCGGACGACCAGGACCAGCATAGGGAGTCACCGTTTCAGTCTCAATCTCCGAGAGAAAGTAATCGGTGACTCGATAACGCTTGAGGATGGACTTAACTTTGGTGTGGAGAACACAGTGGTCTTGATGTGATTTGGCAGCAAGTTTACTCAGGGCTTGTTCAGCTTTGTCAAGCCGTTGGTGCAAGCTTTTTTGTTGGCGGTGAGCCAGAGCATCGGAACGTACCACTAAATATCGCTCCAACCAATGAAACGAATCCTTAGTGTTTGAGTCGTACTCAATTTTGCCTAGTTCCATTTCCAAGCCTACCCCCATCGCTGGTTCAGACGAGCGTGGAGTTGGGTAAGCGAAGCTCTTGCCAAGGAGTGGACGGATTGAGCACCCAGCTTTTCAATAAACTGGGAGTAGGTCCTGTCATCGGCAAGGGGAAACAGTAACGCCCCCCAGCTTTAGCCAATTCTGCTCTGGTTCGATGGGCTGCTGCTTTACAATCGGCGATCTAGATGAAGTCTTTGTGCCCAATCACCTTCACCAACCGCTGCCAGGTGGGTAGGTAAACTGGGTCATCCGCTCCATTGCCTGCCAGGGTCTCGCTGACCAGTGGCACCCCCGCGGGGTCGATTGTTCCTAACAACTGACGATATTGGCGTAAGTCGGGGCGACGATTTTTGCTGTGACCAAAGCGGCGCAAACTCTTGGTCTCATTCTCCTCATCAATTTGATGGTAAACACGCTTTACTGCTTGTGTCACATCTAGCTACTTCTGTCGGTAACTCATAAGCCCTAATCATCCTTTGTCCCAGTTGCTCCTCCATCTGCTCTCTCGATTCAACTTTCTCACCGAGGACTTCTAATAAAGAGGCCAAGCGGTCATCACTGGCATCTTTCAACCCTATCGGCCATCCCGTCGCCCTCGATAGCGTCTGATGATGCTGTTTGACCCAATCTTCTACTGCACATAAGCGATGGTCTGCTTGAGTCATTATGTAACTCAATAAAACTACACACAGTTGACCCAGGGCAAACGCACCTTATTTTTACAATGCTTACGGGATAAAGGTTTGAGCCATTATTTAGTTTTGTAACTAAAATTTGAAAGTCTTGCTAAGTAAGGTTTACAGAATTTAGATGCGTTTGCCCTGACAGTTGACCATAACTCAAGCCTTGGCGATTCCCATGGGGCGATGGCAGAGCCTCATCTAGTACCTCGGGCAACTTCAATTGGAGTAATTTGACCACACCCCCGTTCCTCCTTCCCCACCATCATTTTCATCGACAGTTGTATTTACCGCTAAAGCGATCGTTTCCATATTTTGTGCTTAGACCCCGTTCAGTTGAAAAACTGTAGTTTTTTTTAATTCTCTATTTAGTTAGCTACTTCTGGATTGTATTTCTTAGCTGTACCTTAACCGTCTTTACTTAATTTTTTCTATACAAGTAGCATCTAATAAATTTAAATTTTCTGTTGATACCACAGAGCAGGCAGGAACTAATTCAGCTAGTTTAGGAGAAGATCCAGACCTTAATATCTCAACTACTTTTTGAGTTTCATCTGCATAATAGCTATTAATTAACCAGCTTTTTGTTAGTAGATATTCAGAGGTAAAGGCATTAGTTTCTATTAGTATAAAATCGATCTTATATTGTTCGATAAAAGATTGTAAAACTTTAAGTTCGGGAGTATATTGAGCTTGTAATAGATCGATAGTTCTCTGTTGGATTTGATTATAATACATCGGATGATAAGCTAGACTGAATTCCGAACCTGCCAGAATCGATCGCCGAGAAAATGCAGGAAGATTATTTACTTCTTCACTTAAAGAGGCAACTAAAATATCTTTGGGTTGTCGTGCTAAATATTGATATATTTCTGGGACAGTTCCTATTCGCCAGTTTTGAAACCAATTGGTAAATACATGAGGTATTGCAGGAAAAATAATTACAATAAGACTAAATAAAGTAACCAGAGCTAGCTTGATTTTTGCTGCTTGGTTGAATTGCTTTTTTTGTTCTAGCCAGTTCCAACCTAAATCTAACAAGATCGTCAGAACAATTCCTGTAGCGATCGCCAATATAAACCGCGAACTATGATATGTATAACGATTGGGTAAATGTAATCTCGGTAGTAAAAGCTGCGCCAAGATAAATAAGAATAAAGAGGCAATGGTTAGTTGTTTTAAAATAGCAACTTTGTCAGTAATCAGTTTGATAATTTGCAGCTTAGTTGTTAATAAAAAGGGTAACGCTACACCAAACCAAACTATAGTTGGAAATAAAGGCAAGCTCAAACCACTAGAGCCTGTAAACCAATATTTAAACCAGCCACCACCATAAAATTCACTTCTACCACCAAGATTAAACTCAGGCATTTGTTGCATTTGCTCGGCGGTAACTACTATTGCTAACTCAGGAGGTTTTTGAGTTATGGGGTAAAGAGCGATCGCGGTGACAATTAATCCGCAGATCCACCAGATATAGGGCTGCTTTTTTTGGGTGAGCTTAATTGAAAAATTATTTTTTGGTGCTAGCAATCTTAAGCTTAAGATTGCCATTTCTATCAATAATAGATGCGGATAAAATAAACCTTGTAAAAACATTAAAATCAGACAAGGAATTATTTTATTTTTGGCTAGATAATAGAGAAATGCAGCTAACAAAGGATAGAGAAAAGCTCTAGCAGTTGCGGATACTAAATCATCGTTAAGCCAGATAAGTTGATTGAGTAGGAGACTACTAAAAAAAGCAGTAATGGGTATTGGTAAGATCTCTAGAGTAAATAGATAGATATAGATAGTAGTTATTAAAGCTAAGATTGGCGGTAATAACTTGGCTAATAAAATTGGTTCGATACCGACTTGTGCAGCTAAAAAATATAAGCTTTTAAAGCCTAGAGGAGCAAGACCAGAAAAATAATTAGCAATAATATCTTGCGGAAATAATTCTGGATCGCTAAATCTTTGTAGCCAAACTATGTGTTGTCTGGCATCATCTTGAACTATGTAGTCGTGACTGAAAACATAGTAATAAAAATAGATACCATAATAGAGACAGAATAAGATACTGATACCGAGCCATAGATATTTATAACTACGGTTAATTGTTGATAGTCGATTGCTGATTGTCACTTATTTGTTACTGCTTTTTTATCTGGCGATTTATTAATAACGTGCAAATTATAAGGCGGTTGCGAAATTGTCTCGATATATGCTGAGTTGAGATAATTATTATATTCTCGATTGTCGGCAATATAGTTTTGAAAAAAAACAAGAGAAAGAATATTTTGATAATTTTTGGCAATTTGGAAAATTTTAGCTTGTGCAAATTGCTGCTGTTTTGATAAGGTGACATTAGAATGGGGAATTTTTTCGCTAATTACCAAATAGCGATCGCTATTACTTAAATTATTAAACAAAGGAACTTGTTCGGTTAATAAAGAAGTCAGAAAATCTCGGTCTACAACCTGCCACATCATTGGAATCGAAACTTTACTCAGTTCGCTTTCACTAAAAAGACTGCTGCCAAAGGGAACAAACATAAACGCCGCTTGAATTCGCTCATCTTTTAGAGACGGCTGATTTCTGGATAGCTCTAAAGCCCGACATTGATACAAAACCGAGATATTGAGCAGATCGAGTGACTCGGCACATTCTCGTTCTAGATGTTCAAAGTCGATTTCCGCACCAGCTAAAGCAAGAGCAGTAGTACCACCGATAGAATAGCCAAAAATGCCAACTCGTTCGAGGTTGAGACGGTTATTTAATTGATTTTGATTCAAAACTTCTAATTTATCCAAAATATAGCTAATATCTAAAGGTCGGTTGATAAAATCCGTGGCAGCAAAATTTTCTGAATACAAACCCTGCAAAAATGCTTTTTGTCTGCGACGATCGCTACCTGGGTGATCGGGAATAATCACGGCAAAGCCATAGGATGCCAAATGACGGGCTAACTCTTCAAAGCGATCGCGTTTTGCACCCAAGCCATTGGAAACTACCACTACAGGAAGAGAATTCTTGCTGGTTTGAGGTAAATAAAGGTCGGTATTGAGGGTGCGATCGCGTTGGCGATCGTATAGTTCTAAAGTTCGTTGAGTAGTTTGATATGTCCCTAGTTTAGATAGATCGGGGCGATCTTTGAAATTAGATTTTACGGTTAGAGTTCGATCTTCTGAGAGGCTAGCAATGAATTCCTTAGTATCTTTCTCACTATTAGAAATCTGCCTGACTAAACTCAGTAATTCCTGAAGGTTCAAGTTAATATTAGTCGGAAAACGATTCAAAAAATTAATTAGATTGACTCCTTCCCCTGAAGCCGCACTCTGTACCAATGCAGCCCTCAAACCATAAAAACCATTAAGTCCGCCTGGTAATTGAATAATTTCGCCGATACGTTCTAATAATTTAATTCCGACAGAAGTATGAGAATAACGATAAACCAGAACTGGATCGACATCATAACTTTGATTTAAAAACTCTTGCAGTTGCTCTCTATTTTCGGTTGATATTCTTTTCAGATAAAAATTTAAGCTACGGCTAATTTCTCCCTGTTTAGCAAAAGCCTCTAAATCTTCTACCAAGACCTTAAAACCAAGCAAACTATAGTTAAAACTGATTTTTTCAGCCGAAAAAGTTGCTGACTGCCAAACAACAGTACTAATTAGAGTTGCGATCGCCAACCAATAGCGAAATTTGCCTGGTTTATATTTATACAACATCTTGCCGTTTTCTAAAAATCATCAAACCTAGAATAGCTTGTGTCTTGAATAAAGTGGCGATCGTAAACAAAGATAATGCTACAAACAAAACAATCTAATTGCGAAGTTGGCTTAATTAATGCTACAAATACGCTTTTTCTCAATCGTACGAAATTCCAATAGTTACTCGGACAACCATAGGTAGAGAGGCGCAATCCCAAACAGCTTAAATTAAGCTAATATTAATCAGAGATATTTAAACCTACCTATTTTGAACACTGCATAATCGGATAATGGTCTCAAATTCATTTGAAGCCTTTTTTTGATTGGAGTTACTCGTTATCTGAATGGGGAAATATGAGGATGAATTCTTTTTCGATCGACCGAGCTTTCAATCGTCATCCTTTGATGGTAAAACCTTCAACTCCTTGATTGGAGACTATTGCTTTGATGAATCGGAGCCATGTTACCAGCTGTAATCTCGAGCGTGATGATTCTGAGTTCAACTCGTTGATTCCTGCCCATACCAGTTGCGCTCTGGTAATGGCAGATTCACAGCTTTTGGGAATCTTTACTGAAAGCGACCTCGTGCGGTTAACTGCTGAGGGCAGAACACTAGCAGAAATGACCGTGGGGGAGGCAATGAAACAGCCCGTAACTACTTTTCAGAGAACTGAAGTTCGGGATTTATTTGACATTTTGAGTTTGACTCGCCAACATAAAATTCGCCACTTCCCGATTGTTGACAAGCATAACCAGTTACTAGGAATAGTCACCCTTGAAGCAGTACAACGTTTGCTTCAACCTATGGATTTGCTGAGATTTAAGCGCGTGGACGAAGTGATGAGTAACGTCTTGAGCTGTGCCTTACCAACAGTATCGGTGTTGCAAGTGACACAATTAATGATTCAGCATCAGGTTAGTTGTGTCGTTATTGCAGAGCCTTTTGAGTCCCACGAAAATTCTGAGTTAAGAACTTCAGTTGAGAAATCAAATCTCAGACCCGTCGGCATTATTACCGAACGAGATATCATTCAATTCCAGAGTCTGGAATTGAACTTAGGCAATATTCAAGCACAAACGCTGATGAGTACACCCCTGTTTTTGGTGAATCCATTCGATTCTCTGTGGTCAGTACACCAGCAAATGCAGCAACGTCGAGTGCGACGGTTAATCGTAGCTGGAGAACAGGGAGAGCTGAAAGGAATTATCACCCAAAATCGCCTGCTACAATCACTCGACCCAAAGGAAATGTATCGGGTAATTGAAGTATTACAGCGTCAAGTTGTCCAGTTGGGGGATGAAAGAGCGAAATTGCTCCAGAATCGTGCTGAGGAATTAGAAGAGCAAGTTAAAAAACGTACCTTTGAGCTAGAGTCTGCTAACCAAAAGCTCCAGCAGGAAGTTATCAAACGTCAGCAGGAGATTATCAAGCGTCGTCAAATCGAACAGCAGCTAATTCACGATTCCCTTCACGACCGACTGACAGGCTTGCCCAATCGAACGCTACTCATTGAAAGAATTGAGTTTGCAATTCAACACGCCAAACGCCATCCTGACTATTTGTTTGCCTTGTTATTTATCGATCTCGATCGTTTTAAAACAATTAACGATAGTCTGGGTCATTTGATAGGCGATCGACTATTAATTACAGTTGCCAAATTACTACAGGAATCCTTGCGAGATAACGATCTGGTAGCTCGTCTAGGAGGAGACGAGTTTGTAATTTTGCTAGATGGTATTCACCAGCTTCAAGATGCCATTCAAATTAGCACTCGAATTCAAGAGCTGCTCGCATCTCCATTTGATTTTGAAGCTCAAGCTGTTTTTACCACTGCCAGTATGGGAATTGTTCTCAGTTCCACTAATTATGACAACAGTGAGGACTTATTGCGCGACGCAGATATTGCGATGTATCGCGCTAAGAAAAAGGGCAAGGGTTGCTATGAAGTATTCGATCGAGCTATGTATTTGGAAGCTCTCAATTTTGTGGAGTTAGAAAACAATTTGCGTCTTGCTTTACAACGGGGTGAGTTGATTTTACACTATCAACCAATTGTCTCTTTGTCAGGTAGCCAACTGGTTGGATTGGAAGCCTTGATTCGCTGGCAACATCCCCAGAGAGGTTTGATCTTACCCAATGAATTTATTCCCATCGCCGAAGATACGGGTTTAATCGTCCCTATTGGTGAGTGGTTGGTCGCAGAGGCTTGCCAACAACTCAAGATTTGGCAACAAAAATTTGCTTTTATTCCCGAAATAAAAACTCTTAAAATCAGTATTAATGTAGCCAACCAACAATTTCAACAACCCCAGTTTATTCAGAAACTAGATGAAATCCTATTAGCAACTGGTTTAAATGGTAGTTATCTACAACTTGAAATTACGGAAAGTGTTTTAGTAGAACCAGGTGGCACTATTCAAAATATCCTGGCGCAAATTAAAAAGAGAAATATTAAACTTAGTATTGATGATTTTGGCACTGGCTATTCCTGTCTCAGTTATTTAAGCTGTTTGCCCATTGATAATTTAAAAATCGATCGCTCTTTTATCAAGCACCTCAATTGTGATGCAGAAAATTTTGAAATCGTACGTACGATTTTAACTCTAGCTAAAACTTTAGGCATAGATGCTATTTCTGAAGGAATAGAAAGGCTCTACCGTAATTCCCGTGGTAAGCACTAGATATGGTGTGGGTCAAGTAAAACTAAATCTTTGATAACCATGAATATCTAGTGTGAGTCGTTGAAAAAGGCGATCCACATCAAAAATGCCATAGCAACGTCGCTTTAAAACTTTGACTCGGTTATTAAATCCTTCCACAAAGCTACTGGTTAGTCGCTCCAGAAAATAATTAGCAATCGGTTCGAGCCAGGTTTCAATGGTACTCAGGAAGCTTTCAAACTGGGAGATTTGACAGGAGCGCACTCGTTTACACCAAGCACGAATCGCGCATTTGGCTCCTTTGGGGTTATATTTACATTCAAAGATCTCAGTCAATTCCTCTCGCAGGATATATGCTGCTTCTAATTTGGGAGAGTAAGTAAAGAGACGTTGAAGTAACTCCCATTCGGAGTCTTTAAGCTGCTAAGCGTGATTTACGGAAGGGCCACATCGCACCTTTGATTTGCTCATACTCTTTCTTTGATAACTTTTTCTTCAGTAGCTTAAGCTCTTGTCGCCGTACTAGGTCGGCACAATGACGATAGGCTCGTGCGACATGAAAGCGATCGATGATGATGTGAGCGCGTGGTAATTGCTCTCGTGCTGCATTCACAAATCCCAGGTACATATCGGAACACACCCGTTCGATTGTGTTTCGCAAACGGATGGGAATTGAAGCGAAGAATTTGACTACAGTTTCTTTTTTGCGGTCGGGGAGGACAGCTAATACCTCCACTCCTCGATCCGTCAGGGGTGTTGTTATCAGAACCACATAATCTTTGTGTCCCCGTTTTAGAGCAATCTCATCAATTCCTAGTATTTCAATCCTTTGAAATCGATCCCAGTTGACTAAAGGAGTCAACCAACGATTAAGTACTCCCGTGACTGTCTCTTCTGTGATAGAGAGCTTGTTCGCAACATCAACCACAGTAGAGTTAACCAAAAAGCGTAGTAGCCATTTCTCGTAGGGTTTAGTATTGGGACGGAGTAGCTCATGCCAACTCAATCTTTGTGTTGTGGTGGGCTTTCCTTTGCAACTCCGACAGGGAGCAACGCTTCGGTTTTAATTCTACATAAACTGGTTGCTCGAATACTGGTAGGTGGCGCAGTCTGATAGGCTGGTCAAAACCATGAAAATGCGTCAACTCTTTACCGCACCCTAGACATGATGTACCCTTGAGAGTACTCTCAACCCTCTTCAGCCAAGTTCCCTCTTCTGTTTTCGACACTTCTAATACCCGAACATCGGGCAAATCAAGAGGTATCTGAATCGAGTTATCCATCATCGCCACCACAGTTAATTCGATTTCTTTATCATCCCAAAATAGTCAGACTCTTGACAACTACACTATCTGTAGTGTCTACCACGGGAATTACGGTAGAGCCAATAGAAACCACTGAACAATTGACTCAATTAAAAAATTTGGGTTGCCAATTCGGTCAGGGTTATCTGTTTGCCGAACCTTCAGATGTCCAAGAGATAGAATCTATGCTCGTCAACGATCGAATCAGTTGACCAAAGATTCATGGCAATTACTAAAGCTACGATAACGTATGTTGGGATAATCCGATTCCGTTTTTCTTGGCTCTTGGTTTCGGCGATCGCTTCTTCCAGGGCCTTGGAGGACATTACCAGTTCTAGTGCTGGAAATAAGTCGCCTGATTGGATTTTCGGAGGAATTAAAGTCAGAGATTACTCCGCCGTAAGACGACGGAGCCTGCTCTGACCGTTGGTCAATTTCCACGAAAAATATAGAGATTGACAGAGATGTGTCAGGCAGTCAGGTCTGTGGTAGAGTTCTAATTGATGTTGAGCGTGCTGGTTCTAAAGGATTTTGAGAAAAATGCGGGTTTAAACGCAAGGTCCGTAGTATTCGGGGCTCCAAGAACTATGTATTCCCCTTACGAGATGGTGATTTAGCCAGAGGCGACAGATAGGACCTGAGGTGATATCCTTGCCATCGAGTACTACTATAGATGAGCGCGCTCGCTGAGGGTCAGACAAAATGCCGATAAGCCAGCCATCATCCTCGCGAGTACTGTTGAGGTCAGGCACAAAAACAGGCTCTTCCGTAAACCTCAGAGGATGTTCCATCCAGATCTGTTTTTCTGCCGTTTGCAGGTCTAGTTTCAGATAGCCAATCGGTGGTGATGACTTACCAAAACGATTGCTATAGGTCATATAGAGGTAACGAACGGCTTGAGTTTCTACCTTCGGATTGGGACAAGGATATTCGATGCAGTAGTTTTCTAGACCAGGGGCTACCCGATGCTCAACAGTGTGCTGGTGAGGATGAATCGTTGTTTGCCAGAGGTGAAACGCTGGGAGCACATCAAAATTCGGTGCATAGCCCCCCCAACTGGTCAGGAAACCACCCTCTAGCTCCGAGTGGGGCCAACCCGTACTATAAATGACAACGGAGCCATCTGGTCGCTCATAGGCACAGGCTTGATGAATCGAAAACCAAGGAGATGTTTCGAATACCTGGGGGGCTTGCCCTGCCAGTGGGCCATCTGGGCGAGGTACCAAATGCACCCGAGTTGGTCGTTCGCCTAATAACCGCAGACAATCGGCGGGCGATCGCTGCCCTAGCACAAATGGCCACGGGTTGAAAACCAGGCGGTTCTCAAAAAAGATGTAGTAGGACTGAGTGAGGGCAAAGTCATGGGGATTGACTGCTGCTTCAGGCATGGTGAAGGTGCAGCAGGAGCACTCAGCCCACAGCCGATCGTATTCCACAATCTCAATTTCTAAAGTACCAGGTCGGTTCAAAGAAGTCCACACCGACCAGTTCCAGAGCACCAGACGCTCGCGCACTGGATCGATGTGAGGATGAGCCGTCATCGCAGGTCGCCCACGGGCAAATCGCTGTAAAGTATCCCACCGAGAAGTTGGCAAAGGCCGCTCGATTAGCTGCCCATCCAGTCCCTCCTGACCGATAGTTGTCAGGGTGTGGGGGTCAATGCGGTAGGGAAGACTCGCGTCGTGCAGTGCTAGTAGTTTTTCACCCCAGGCCAAGGCGTTGACATTCGCTGGATTTTTCAGATATAGCTCAAACAGATTAGCCCACCAGTCATGGGACTTTGGCGTTCCAAAGGTAGAACGAAACAAAAAGGTATCGGCAGCCTCTTCTTTCTTGAACTCCTCCGTCTGCACAAATCTGGAATCGAAAAAGACACGCCCATCTTCCCTAAAAGCTATTCGGCAGAGGTAGCCATCGCCATCTAGAAAATGATGAACTCGCTGGTTGCCCCGCTCAAATCGACCAGGGCCATTGCGAAAGAGGGTTGACCCGTGCAGAGCGGCGGGCAAGGTGCCCTCAACTTCAGTCACTTCGTAGGAAAATTCCTGCCGCTGTGATTGAAAGGCACTAAACCAGGCTGCCTTTTGAGCCTGCTTAAACCCGCTGTCACTGCCTTGCTTACCCCAGAAGAGCTGGTCGGTCGCTGACAGAGCCTTAAATTTATCGGTGCTCATGGTTAGACTTTGGACAAAATTTGATTTTTTGTCTTTCTTTTCTCAGTATGTTTGATTATTTCAATCAATAGTTCAGTCAAATTCAGGACTGGGAAAACTCAGTTAAATTCAGGTTGGGAGCTGACGGGGAGACAACCGCCAGAATTCACATAGGACAAAGGCTGATAATTTGCCTTGGCGAAATTCTTGGCTAAACCTGATGAAAAAGGGCGTTGTTCACAAAGTTTTTCTATCCATTGAATTTCTTGCAACAGAACCAACTTTGATGTGTCGAACATCGATCGATCGCATCGACTACCTTGATAAAAAATATAAACTGCGTCGTAGTTTTCCTCTGGCGATCGCTTTTTTTGTAGTACAATTATATTGTAAAATTAATATGTCGATTTTTTAAATTTTGATTTATCAACAGACAAAATATTTCTGTATGTTATTTTTTGTCTATTTACTTTTGAGATCCCATGTTCGATGAAGTTTACAGCGTACTCTCAACAGTATAATTTTCATAATACGTACGTATATATGTAATAGCTTTTATTGAACTCACTTATCTAAGATGAAGACAAAATCTTTATTATCATTATCTACTTCTACAACAGTTGTTTTTAGCATCGCTTTAGGAACTGGAGAATCGGCATTAGCATCAAAAGCTAATTTTCACTGTCAATTAAACCAGGGAACGCCAACTACGCTGATCAAAACTAATAATGGTCTTGAAAAGTCAGTATTACATTGGCATCTCGATACTGTAAATACTCTGGCTAGTCCAGAGCAATTATGTGATTCTGTAACCCAAAAACTCAATAGTTATTTGAGGGAAGGAAACGATTTATCCTCGTTGACATTTAGGGCTTCGATCGCTTTTGACGATAAAGATTCAACAAGCTTACCTGCGATTTGTATTGCAGGAGAAGAAAGACCATGCAAACTACTTCTGTTTACCCTTGAGCCTGAGCCTTCAGAAAACCCCCAAGTAGCTGCCAGTAACGCTCTAAATTCAATTCTGGATAAAGACTTACAAGCCAGTCCTGTCAAATCGCCAACACGAGGAGTACAACAAACTGCCTATAAAGTTAATTTTTGGCAACTACTCGGTTTTTAAATATCGCACCCATAAAGGGAAAATTTTCCCTTTTATTGACTCGAATGATAATTGGAGAGGTTACTCTCCGACTAAATCAAACTTTGGGGCTAAATTTTCTGAGAATAACTGACGCTAAAATGCAATCCATCATTTTGAAGATTATCTCCGCGAGCGCTTAAATCTACTAGTGGCGGAGCATAATCTAGCCGAATATTGAGGTTATTAATTGGCTGCCAAATAACGCCTAATCCAAGTGCAGCGATAAAGTTTTGGTCTGGTAGTGGTTCATGGCTAGTAGCCCGTGAACGTCTAGGCAAACGAGCTTTCACCAGACTGCTTGAGTGTCAGGTAGATGCACGACTTGGAAGGTTAGGGGAAAAATGAGAAACTAAAAAAAGAGATATTCCTCAAGAAAAATGCTTCCTCTAGTTGGCATCCCCAGAACAATCGCCAAGTTCCTGAAATCATACCGCAAAGTATTTCGTAAAGAAGCAGGATTTAAACATATCAGTCGTTACATTAATGGACTACTGATATGTTCCAACAAAACACTTCAAGGAATATACAATCAACTAGTATGGGATGGAGACAATAAAGTAAGCCGAAGAGCAATGCCAGACCGCAGTGTTTGAAGCGGGGTGGCAGCAGCAGGAATTCATGAAAGAGCATCGGAATAAAATAGGTGCGATACATAGTGGAAAAGGAAGAGAAATCATTGCTCTTGATTGGACATTTTCCTATCATCCCTATAGTGAGAAAATATTTGGTGCCAAACCAGCCTACGATTATGTAAATCGCTGTTGGAGTTGCTATCAAACAGTAGTGACAGCAGTAGTATCAAATGCTCAAAGATTAGATGGCATAGCAGTAGAAGTCCAGCAGCCAAACTATGAAAAAGAAGAGTTAGCCTACTTAAATATGACAGTGAAAGAAAGCTATGAGGAGATGGAGCAAGTACGGGAGCGCTTGCTAGAGTTACTACACTATCAAAAAAATCGATTAGCTGATCGTAAACGAACAGAAATCGCCGTCGAGATAGTGAGTCAAATAGAAACTGAAGGACAATTTCCCCATGCTGACTATGCCTTTGACCAAGGAGTATTATCTCGCCCGTTAACTGAGCTGATTGAAGCCAAGGGTAAACATTGGGTGACCGAGGTGGAGCGATCGCGAAACATTATGTGGCATGATCAATGGCAACGAGTTGATCGAGTAGCAGAGGAATTAAAAGCCGATCATCCAGAAAGCTTTCGTCACAAATCAGTACGCTGTCGCAACAACGAGCCACGAGAAATTTGGGCTCTTACCAAAGTAGTTCGCCTAAAAAAATATGGCCGCAAACGATTGGCGATTGTCCATGAGAAATCGGACCTCTCTGATGCCCCAAGATTTCTCTTAACTGATGCGAGCGCACTGGGATGCCTCACGAGTATTTAATACCTGGAGTTATCGTTGGCCAGTGGAAACCTTTCATGAGTTCTCCAAACAATTAGTTGGTTTTGAGTCGGCTCAGCTACGGAATGAGGAAGCGGTTAAACGTCACTTCTGTTTAAGTTGTGTAGCGCAATCGGCACTTCAATCCGCTAGTTGTAGTGGGGTCAAATCTGAAACCCACATTCATCAGCCCCACGGATGAAGTATAAAAGAAATACGAAACAAACCACGATGAAATGAAGAAGAGAGACCAAAATCGCTGACCGAGGGGGAAAAGGAGGTAAAATTACAGCCAAAGTAATGGGTTCAAGGAGAGCGATTCTCATGAAGGGTTGCTTCATGAGAATGAGTAGAAGAATAAGTAACTAATTACCCAGAATAATTGCGAGAAAATCAAGATAATTTTGAGTAATAAAAACGAGAGCAATTCTGGAGAAAAAGTGTTAACAGGAATCGAGATTAAAACCATTAACCATTTAGGAATAATTGCCGGCATAATTGATGAACTAGAAATAGTTAAACTCATCAACCAAGAATTAGGAATAGAGGAGCAAGAAATAGTAAATTCAGGAGAAATAGTTAAAGCAATTATTCTAAACGGATTAGGCTTTGTTTCTCAGCCACTATATTTATTTCCCCAATTCTTTGAAGATAAAGCGACAGAACATCTTCTAGGGCAAGGAATCTTACCCGAACATTTAAACGAGCATAAAATAGGAAGAGTGATGGATAAGCTCTACGAGAAGGGATTATCAGAATTATTCCTCTTAATTGCCCTAGCAGTAGCCAAAAAATATCAGATTAATCTCGATTATTCTCATTTAGATTCGAGTTCTTTTTCCGTTCATGGTCAATACAATCAAGCTCTATCTCTACCTAAAAAGTCTCAGTCACAAGAGTCAGAGGGCGAACCAATCCCCATTACGATAACTCATGGATATTCGAGAGACCATCGACCAGATTTAAAACAATTTATTTTGGATTTAATCGTCACAGGAGATGGGAATATACCAATATGTATCGAAGCAGCTTCGGGAAATCAAAGTGACAAAAAAGCATTTGGACAAATAGCTAAAAATTATCAAAAACAACTAAAAATAGAAACAACAATAGTCGGAGATAGTGCTTTATATAGTAAAGATAATTTAGGATTACTGAAACAAATCAAATGGTTAACTAGAGTTCCCTTATCAGTTAAAGAAGCCAAAAATCTGTTGAGTAATGTTAAGAATTCAGAATTGACAAACAGTGAAATACCTGGATATTCATGGGTAGAGAGAGAAAGTAATTATGGTGGAATACGCCAAAGATGGTTAGTAGTCAAAAGTGAAGCGAGAACTGAATCAGATAAGAAGTCTCTAGAGAAAAAAATTACTAAAGAATCTGAATCAATTCAGAAGAAACTCACCAAGCTTTCCCAAAAAAGATTTCAGAGTAAGACCGAAGCTGAATTAAATTTAAAATTAATTCAAGCCAAACTTAAATTTCATGTAATTAATGAAATACAAATCACTGAAAATCAGGACGGGACTTATCAAATAAATGGCGTAATTCAAGCCAATAATGATGTAATTGAAGCTTATAAACATCGTGCAGGAAGATTTATTCTTGCCACTAATCGCTTAGAGCGTGAATCATTTAGTTGTGATGAAATGCTGCTTAAATATAAAGAACAGCAAAATGTAGAGAGAGGTTTTGCTTTCCTCAAAGATCCATTATTTTTTGCTGACAGTGTTTTCTTGAAATCCCCTCGCAGAATTGAAACAATGGCGATGCTCATGGGTTTATGTTTGATGGTTTATTCTTTGGGGCAAAGAGAGGTTCGTCGCCAATTAAATCAAGCTCAAACGGGAATTCCTAATCAATTAGGCAAATTAACTGACCGTCCCACATTACGTTGGATCTTTCAATGCTTTCAAGGCATTCATTTATTAGTTCATCAAGGAATGAAACAAGTGGTTAATTTAACCGCAGAACGTCAATCAACTCTCAAGTTTTTTCCCTTATCTTGTCAACAATATTATCTTTTCTCTGGGTAGGAATGGCACTAAGTATTCGAGTTGCAATGAGTTTCAATTAGGAATAATTTTGACTCTGGCTCCCCAGAGAGCGAGATTAATTTTCTGCACCTGTCCATTCTCATGAAGGGCTGCTTCATGAGAATAAGGGGGATGATCGCGATCGCAGATAGCGATTTTTCTCTCATTCTCACTCGCTAAGCGTTTATACTCGTTCTTTTTCTTCATTGCATCGCTTTTTAACGACGATTTCAAATATATTTCATTCGTGTGTCTGATGGATGTGGGCTGAAAGATTTAACCAGGCTCAAGAAAACGAGCCCACTATTGGTCAACGGCTCTACACTCTGACTCGTGAGGCTTTACACAACTTACTTGAACTAACTCAAAACCTATTAGCTCAAGGAAAATCTACAGAGCAAATTCTGGAGGTGATGATGCCCTCATAGCGTTTTTTTATCTCTCTTAAATCTCTTTTCTACGGAGAAACCTTCCAAGTCGTGTAAGTTACCGTTTTTTTTAGACATATCCAAAAAGAAAAATAATGCGATCGCTTTAAGATCTAATTTTTGGTATTACACAAAACGCGATCGCCGAATGGTTAAAGACTCAAGGTATTACCATGAAAAACACTCAACCACATATCAACCAAGACAAAGCTCAAACTCGTCAACTGTCACAGCTCACGCGACTCAAATTAGAATAGCCAGAAAGAGTTGCTGGCGGTCCAAATGAGCCGATCTGCCCTCTTATAAGATACTGTTGGCGAATCAAATAGAAGTTTCGAGAGCAGCAAAACGAGAAGTGCGAGTTGAGGCTTTGGGGATTTTTTGAAACCAATTACTGAGTCGAGATAAATTAATCGCAGCAGCAGTGGCAAGATG
>JASJEI010000354.1 GCA_030064795.1 Pleurocapsa sp. MO_226.B13
ATCTCGCTCTTTGTCGATAAAATGTTTATTAACCTAAGTTGCTAGTTAGGGCTTATTGAATAAGTTAAAACCATTTATTTATTTGTGTTTTCAACTTTTTTATTGAATTATGGTGTCAGGTTTGTAATCACTAGGGGAAATTTCTTGGCATTTAACAGTAATTATCTCTCTATTGTCTATAAAGCCTGGCTGCCTGACACGAGTATCTGAAAGTACTGATATTTACTAGAAGAGAAGAAAAGGGAGAGTATTTATGGTCAGCTGAAGCAAGACCTGCGCTTCCATACGGAAACCTCGACGCGCTTCCTTGCTGAAAATGAATAGTTTAAAGCCTAAAATCCATGTCAACATCTACCCCTCACCTTGCGCGTTCCTAAGGCGAGGAAACCTCGCCAGGGTCGCTCGTCTTAATAATCAACTACTAAGTTGGCTCAGTCAACATACCCAATACAGAGATTTTCGGCATCTGGGGGGATTGTCATGGATGATTAATGCGCTGATATTGAGCAGCAAAATTAACCCAAGTGAATGGGAATCTTACGTCATAAGTCGTGCCAAGCAAGCACAGAGTACTGAGCGAAGATGGCAAAGATTCGTTCTTGAAAATGAAGCTTCTATTTTTTGAAAGTCCCTTATCCTTGATTATTTTTCATGCATGATTTGAGATCGCCGTAACCAATCGCTAAGAACTAAAAACTATCGTCGTATCCCAATTCTTGTTGATTGCGAATAATATTTTCGGTCATTTCTGCTAATTCACTCAGTTCAATTTCTAGTTTAGTAGCTTGTTTTTGATAGTTAAGTTTACGTGCGATCGCAGCACGAGCTAAATCTTCGCGATTATTTTTGAGAGCTTGTTTGGCTACTTTGTCCCAAGCAGACACTTCACTAACTGCTTGTTGATATTTTGGCTGTATTTGCTCCCAAGTAAATTTAATATCCTTTAGAGATTCGGCTAATAACTCTCCAGCAGTTTGACTATCTTGACCTTTTAAAGCCTGTTTGATTGGCTCGTATAGCTGAGAGGGATCGAGTTTGTCGATCGTCGGGATGAAGTCTTTGATTTGACGACTGTGGCTAATCCCCATTTTACACCAACTAACAAAATGCTCGCAGTTATTAAATAGTAAGTTATATTTTTGCTCTCCCAAACGGCTTTCGGCTCTTGTTACCACCACATCAGGAATGTAACTAAAACCATCGTCATCTTCAGCCACGTAGATCGGGTTTCCCCGACTAAAAGTGGCTAAGGTAGTTCGTTCAACAGTTTCGCTAGGTTTACGGTAGTGAATTACAGTCCCGTCGCCACAGTCGATACCATAATGTTGATATAGTCCATCTAACTGCCATAAATTTCGATATACGTAAATGCGATCGCCTTTCGCCATAAGAGATTTAACTAACTTTGTTATCTTTGATTATTCCCAGTCCTAATTCTCTTTTTAGAAGCTCGATCGACTTTTCGCCAATGTAGCTTTCAGTACGAATAACATCGGGAATCCGAATTAAATCTTCTCTCATCGCCACTATTTCGGTTTTAACCAAATCATAGCTAATGTAGCCAGTAACGATCGTATGAGCAGCACGAATAACCGCTCTTAGACGATCGCGATCGTTGGCAGCAGAGGTTAAAACCAATAGATCTTCGCCTCGCTGACTGTTAACGATACTAGAAGCCACGCCTAGTGTTGCTTCACTAAGGCTAACAATACCCAAACAAGCCTGAGAGGGTAAACCTTTGATAATTTCTAGTTCCTTTTTGTAATCATAAATATTGATGGGAATTACTCGAAAAGAGTTGGGAGGAACAATTGACAATACCTCTTGAATAAAATAGCGAATAGTTACGAGAGTTCCAAAATTAATTTTTTCTAGTAGCTGGGGTAACTCTTCTAATTTAATTAATTCAACCTCAATCGAAAATGAATCTTTCAATTCTTGCTGAATAATCTCTCCCGCGCCAATATCTCTTTCTGGGACAGTAACAATTACGCGCTCGCTACAGCTAATACGCCAGTTTATCTCTTCTAAAAAAAGCTCTTTGATTTGTTCTAAGGTGCAGCCAGACTCTAAAATGCGATCGATACTTTCCTTGATCGCATTTACCGAAGCAATTACGGGAGAATCAGATTCAGCAATGTTTTCTCGCTCGTGGATTTTGACATAGATTCCCGATCCAGCCACCGACTCTACTAAGCCACTTTCTTCTAACTGCTGATAGACCTTACTAATTGTATTACGATGTAGTCCCGTGATCATCGCCAGTTGTCTGGTACTGGGTAAACGGTGAGCGGGGGGATATTGTCCAGAGGCGATCGCAAATTGAATCTGAGCAAACAGTTGTTTTGAAGCTGGTACGTCACTATCAGACTGGATTTGAAAGTTCAGCATTGGATAATCAGCGAACAAGAAAGCTTTTATGTGCGCTATTGTAGACGCAAAATTCGCTTTTTTCGCTAAATATTTAATAATTCCTCATTGTATACCGTTAATTTTTGCGACATTTTTCTCTCAATTGATTATTAATAAGATAGCCAAAACCTAGATTTTCCATCCGTCGCACTAATTGTTCTAGGGTATTTTTTTGAGCCTTAGCAGTATGTTCTAAGTTCCAATTATGGCGATCGAGCTGCTGCAACAAATATGCTCTTTTGGTCTGTGCCTTGGAAAGCCCGTAGATTTTGAGATACTGTAAATGGGTCAAATCATCGATAATTGCTTCACCAATATAGTTATTTTGTTCGAGAGACAAATCCGTAATAAAGCGTTGTAAACTAAATGAACCCGCAGTATAGATTCGCTTGGCTTGGATAGAGCGATTTAAGAGATCTCGCGCCATAAAACCCTGAAAATTTGACCAGTCAGCGCGCATCCGCATCAAAGCCTTTTCTAGATCTTCAAAGTCATGGATCTTATCCTCATCAATAGTCGTCTCTAAATGACAAGCCTGACCGTATAAACCATGATAGTAAAACGTCTCGCCATAAAAATCTTGTAGCAAGCTGGTGTGTAAAGCCCGATAATCTTCTGGGGTAGGAACAACAAAAGCAGAAGCTAGTGTTTCTGCCACGAAGAGCAATACTCCTACTTGATGTTCGTGAATTTCAAAAATACGCAAAGCAGCTTCTAAATAAGCAATTGCACGTCCTGCGATCGACCATTCTATTCGGGGAGAAAGTCCTTGGGACAAAGCCTGTCGTGAATAGTCTTGCCAAGCAATTGTTGGGCCACCAAAAAACATTGATAAGAAACCTTCCATTGCCAGATGCAAAGGTAAGATTCTCAAACTATTTTCAGTTTCTCGTTTCGCCATTCGCTGCAACAATTCGATTTTGGTAGCACCACAAGCAAACTTTTTGCCTTCTGTAAGTAATTGTCCTCCCAGGGCTGCAACTGGATTATGGCGATCGCTCCAAGTCAAAACCAATCCATGAGGTACATAGGAAATATATCGAATATCCTTTTTGACTGAAACTACACTAATATCGCTGTCATATTCCCGTTTATACAGGCGTAAATCGGTTCTTGGTTGCTTGCGTAACAGAGGTACAAGACGAATTGCACCCCAAGTTTGGGAAGGAGCAATTTCTAAACCTTTTAAAGATATCTTTTCGATTAGAGGGAGTTTTTTAGCCACAAAGTTACAAGATTGAGATTCGATTGAGAAGACAATTAGTAATTTTTGCTATTAAACCAAGCCGACTTTGATCGAGCATCGATCATTTGCCGAACTCGGATAGCCAAATAGTCTTTCAACTCTTTTAAAGCTGCATTACCTTCAGCAAAACGAGCAAACTCCAGTACCACTGGCAAATCTTCTGCCTCTCTAATACCGACAGTGGGAATCAAAGGACTAAGATGCTTGAGATCGTAATTATCGGCATTAAAAACTGGATTGAGGTGAACAATAGATGTTTTGCTTTGAGGATCGAGTTTCTGACGATAGACGCGCAAAATTTCCGCCGTCGCTGCGGGAGGATCGTTATCCCAACCATCAGAAACAATTACTACTAAGTCAGGTTGCCACGCTAATGCAGATAATAAAGGTGTAGCGAGGTTTGTCTGTCCGCGAGGGGTAACGAGTAAACTATCAGTAGTAGGTACTGTCCAAAAAGCTTGATATTCTTGGGCAGATTTGGCTAAAAGATAGTCGATCGCCAGAGCAATTCCTAGAGGACGACGATGTTTTTCTGAAGATCCAGAACTAGAATAACTGCGATCTAATACCGCAGCAACTCGCCTAAATTGGCTCGGAGATTTTTTTAATATGGTTCTCACTCTGGTTTGCATAGCTCGATCTAATTCATCCCTTCTTGCCCTTCGAGTAGCTAAATCCAAAGATAAGATATACAAGGCTAGTTTAGTTAAAGGTAGACGCTGAGGCTCGATACTAACTTTGATTCCCGCCTTTTCCACGCTTCCCTGTAGTCGTAATTTTTCATTAGCAGTCATTTGCTCTTTGATTCCTGCCAAGAAAACCTCGCGGGGTATATTATGTTTGGCTGCTAGTCCTTCTGCCACAGTAAAAGGCAAGTCATATATGGAACTAGCACTATAATGACCTTGGCGAAATTGTTCAAAGAGTTCGGTCGTAAAAGACTTCTGCCAATGACGAAATAGAAAATTGTTTAGCTCGGTTTCCAGTTTAAAATGATTATGAGTGGCGATCGCCTGTAATTTAGAACGATATTTAACTGCATTAAACTCCAAACTCCTACCGCGACTGGCCAGATATTGTTTGGCGATCGCTCTAGCGCGACGATTATTAATTCCCCGTTTGCGAATTTGCAGCAACAAGTTCCAGGCACGGTGTGGTGGCAAATTATGCAGTGCAGCGGTAATTAGACAATTTTCTTCCTGCCGAAATTCTGGTTGTGTTTTTTTACCCGTTGCCAAAAGCTTGAGAATAATTTGGATTTGGTTGAAATGATTGATTCCTGCTGCCAGAGTACGGCAATAGAGTTGGCGATAATTCCCCAAAATATACTCGTGCAGAAAATCGAGAGAGACTTTCTGACCGTAGGCATCATCATAAAATTCTCGCTGTCCCGTGCAGGATAGACAGGCATTGATGAACATCAGTAAATCTTCTCTTGCTACTTCTTCTTCTCTCAAAGCAAGATTACTAGCCATGGAAATTTGACTCTTCAAGCAGAAACAACCGCCTGGGGAAAGGCGGAACGACTAGCTAGTACCATTTCAAAGTGGAGTTCGGAAGTCGCACCAAAGTCCCACAAGCAGTTAATATCAGTATAACCAAAATATCATTTGTACTACAATTATGCTTGAAAATATATTGATAATGAAATAAAGCAAATTCGTGAAGCCATCTCGAATTTAGTTTGAGCAAATAAAAAGGTGCGTTTAAAAAAAACACACCTTGAAAGTATCAATTAAATTATCTATTATCCATTGTTCGTCGCTCTAGGTTTCCGAATCTGAAGTAGGAGTTTCAATAAAGGTCGGAGACAAGAAAGCTACCACTGCACCCAACATAAAACCGATAATATTACGAAATACAGGTAAAAATTCAGGAGTACGAATTACTACAGGACCGATCCCAAAAGCAATAAATAAAATTCCCCATAAAGGAGACATGATCAGACCCCATTGCCAAGCAATGATTTGCCCTTCTTGACGGGGGATTACCGCAGCTCCTAAAATTATTCCACCTACAATAGAGCTAATTAAAGTTAGAATCCACTGCTCTTGGGGCAAGCCTGGTACTGCGGTACAACCATTTTGTCTGAGACATCCTTTAACCGATTCTAAAGCTTCGACAATGGCATTATTTTCCCCATGTTCGCGAATATAGTACATATTGCCAAAACGAGTTTGTAGTTCAATCCAGAAGTTACGAGGCAATAGTTCATATACATCGTCGCCAATGCTAAAAGCGAGTAAATTTCCACCTCTGCCATCGGCTACCAGTAAGATACTTTTGTCATCCAAACCCCAGAATTTTTTAACTGCACGACCAGGAGAGCGATCGTATTGGGTCAAAACGCGCATCTTCCACCCCGTTTCGGCTTCAAAGTTGTTGAGATTTTCGATCAAGGATTCTTCTTGCAGTTCGGGCAAGAAGTTCGCTAAATCGACAACGGGAGTTTCTTTCTCAGGCAATAGTTCTGGATTATTAACGGCCAAAGCTGGAGGGGTTAAAGTAGCTAAAAATAATAGGCAAACTCCTAGAGCGATCGCAAAACGCTGGATAAACTTATTTCCCATAGTTGTTTGATTAAAAATATTTTTTGAATTCAATTGTGGTTTTCTGAGAATGATTTTAATTTTTGTTACATTTATTTACTTTAACTTAAGGTTACCAGTTATCAGTAGTTCTGAGAACTTTTTGGCAGAGAAAAAATTTTTAACACTAATTTTTAACACTAATTTAATTATCTCGTGATTTTGGCTTCTTCTGAGGCATTTGAGACTGGTTCTGTCTTTTATAGGTTTTGGCTAAAGAATTATGCTTTGTCGGAGGGTTACGCCAGGTTTTCCAAGCTGCTCTAACTCCAGCCAGAAACCCACGACTATTTTGCCGGACTTGTTGAGCTTGTCGTTGGGCATTGGCTAAGCCTCGGTCTACTTGATCGATCACTCCAGTAGCATTGTTAATGCCTTGATTGAGTTCGTCTGTCAAGTCTCCAACTTCTTTTCCTGTCAGACGAATAGCTTCCAAAGTTGGAGGAAATTCTCGATTGAGAGTATCAAATAATTTTTCAGCACTACGGGCAGCCCTAGCTACTTCTTGCAGAGTAGGAATAGTGACTAGCAAAACCGCAAATAAGCTAAAAGAAACTAGAAGCAAAGAAAGTCCTAGCCAAAATAAAGGGTCTATCATAAAATTGAGAATCGCAATCGCACGTTCTACAATTTTAAAGGCGATCGGTAAGAGACGAGTTTGGATCTCGTTTTTGGTTGTTAAATCGATAGGATCTTGTAGTTTCTTGACTGGCTTCTACCCCCGCAGCGATCGCCTGTTGCAATCTTGCCAGCGTACTTTCCCAATTTTCTAGGGTAGATTCAGATAGACGATCTGCTTGTAATTGAATGCTAGTCGATAAATCTTCAGCCAACTCTGGTAAAGCATCGGCAGATTTTTTGATTACTTTTCTGGTTTCTTTGCCCGCACGGGGTGCAATCAATAAACCGATCGCAGTGCCAAGGACACTACCAATTGCCATTCCACCGATAAAGACTCCTAAATTATTTTGCTTAGACATGGCTCGATTCTCTTCTCTTTATTAGATTAATTTCAGCTTATCAGTACAATCGCTACTTGGAACATCCACCATACTATTTATAATAACTTCGATCTTTTAATTACAATATGGATTTAAATACAGAAATTAAAGGGCAGGGATATCCTATTCTTTGTTTGCATGGTCATCCTGGTAATGGTGCTAGTATGTCTGTATTTACAAATGCTCTTTCACAGCAGTATCTAACCATCGCCCCCGATCTTCGTGGTTATGGCAAGAGTCGCTATCGAGACAATTTCGGGATCGAGGCACATTTGGAAGATCTTATCGCTTTATTAGATAAACGGGGTATAGACCGCTGCCTATTACTGGGCTGGTCGCTAGGGGGGATCATCGCCATGGAATTAGCCTTATCATTTCCCGCAAGATTTAGCGGAACGATTTTAGTCGCCACCGCAGCCCAACCCAAAAGTAGCTCTATTAGCAACACTTGGAAAGACCAATTATTTACAGGTATTGCTGGAATAATTAATTATGTTATACCTGGTTGGCAATGGAATATCGATACCTTTGGCAAGCGATCGCTGTTTCGTTTTTTAATTGAAAATCACACTCGGGAAACTTATTATTATCTAGCAAAAGAAGGAACTCCCGCCTATTTTCAAACTTCAAAAGCAGCTAGCAAGGCTTTATCTAATGCGGTCTCTAAAGGTTACAATCGCCTCGAAGACTTGCATAAAATAGATATACCCTGCCTGATGCTATCGGGAGAATACGATCGCAATATTACCGCCTACGCTAGTCAAAATACTGCCGAACACTTACCAAACTGCAAATATATTAACTATCCTGGCGTTGCCCATCTATTTCCCTGGGAAATACCAGATTTGGTCTTAAAGGATATACAACAATGGTTAGATAAACATGATTTTTGTTAGTTTGTCGAATGAACCAGAAATTTTGGGTTTTTCAGATGCGATCGCTCCGACTATAATTTGCTTTTGTAGTCAAAATTATCATGGGAATTCTCATCGTCAACCCGCCCCATATATCCATAGGTAGCCGTATTCCTGGCGAACATTTACCACCTCTAGGACTGCTGTGCGTTGGTGGTTCGCTTCTAGATGCAGGACACGACGTTACTCTACTCGATGCCGAAATCGGATTTTTGCACCACGACGAAATTACTCGGCGAGTTATCGAGCATTCTCCCGAAGTGCTGATAATTGGTCATTCTGGTTCAACTTCAGCCCATCCTATAGTAGTCGAGTTGACCCGTCGTTTTCGTCAACAGATACCTCAATTAAAAATTGTCTACGGTGGCGTATTTCCTACCTATCATTTTCACGATATCTTGAGTTGCGAACCTCAGATTGATGTAATTGTTCGTGGTGAGGGGGAGGCGACAGTCCCCAAGCTAATTGCTGCTATGGAAAACGATGGCGATCTAGCTGATGTAGAGGGTATTGCTTTTCGCCGTGACGGTCGAGTCATTGAAACTACCCCCGCACAAATAATTGATAATCTGGATGACTATCGCGTGGGTTGGGAACTAGTAGACCTCAAACGCTACAGCTACTATGGTGGCAAACAGGCAGTAGTAATGCAGTTTTCTCGCGGTTGTCCTCATTTGTGTAATTATTGCGGTCAGCGTGGCTTTTGGGCCCGTTGGCGACATCGAGATCCACAAAAGTTTGCCCAAGAAATTGCTTGGCTACATCGTACTCAGGGAGTGGAATTAATCAATTTAGCTGACGAAAATCCAACGGTAAATAAGGCGATCTGGCGCGAACTGTGTGAAGCAATTATCGCGGAAAACATTGACATAACTATTATTGGTTCGACTCGTGCTGATGATCTTGTGCGAGATGCGGATATTTTGCATCTCTATCGGCAAGCTGGTGTAGCCAGATTTCTAATGGGCATGGAAAACACTGATGAGGCTACCCTCAAAAAAATCAAAAAAGGCAGTGCCACCCAAAAAGATCGAGAGGCTATTCGTCTTCTCAGGCAACACGGTATCTTGTCCTTAGTAACTTGGGTTACGGATTTTGAAGAGATTCGCGATCGCGATTTTATTCGTTCTTTGAAACAATTGCTTTGGTACGATCCAGACCAAATTATGACGCTTTATGTAACTCCCCATCGCTGGACTAGTTACTACCGCCTTGCCAATAGTCGCCAAGTAATTCAATTAGACCAGAGGCTTTGGGACTATAAACATCAGGTCTTAAAGACTGTTAATCTGCCCCCGTGGAGAATATTTCTTTGGGTCAAATTGATTGAATTAATTTTACAAGTCAGACCAAAAGCAATCTGGCGTTCTTATTTTCAAAGCGATCGCACTGCCAGACACGGGATGAATTGGTTTACTCGTATGGGTAGAAGAGTCCTCGTACATGAATGGTGGCACTTTTTGTTTCGCGATCGCCGTGTTATCGATGGCCCTACCCTGGAACAATTTTGGGGCGCACCCCAAGACGAGCAAGAAATACCTTCGCGCCTTAAGTCTACAGAATAACTATTACGATTATTGTCTTTGCCGAAACACTTCGTAAAGAGCGATCGCTGCTGCCACGGAAGCATTAAGACTGGGGGTTTTGCCTCTCAAGGGAATTGCTACGAGTTGGTCGCAGTTTTTTTCGGTCAACTGACTTAAACCGCTACCTTCTGAACCGACGACTAAACCGACCGAGCCACTAAAATTGGTTTGGTGTAACAAATTATCCGTATCGGTGGTAGTGCCATAAATCCAAAAACCAGCTTCTTTGAGTTTAATAATTGCTTGGTTGAGGTTGACGACTCTAGCGATCGCCATATTCTCTAATGCTCCTGCTGCTACCTTCATTACCGTTGAAGTCACTCCTGCTGCGCGACGTTGAGGAATAATTAATCCTTGTACTCCCAAAGCTTCTGCGGTACGAATAATTGCCCCCAAGTTATGGGGATCTTCAATCCCATCGGCAATGACAATTACAGGTTCGGGTGTTTGTTTGGCTTGCTCGATTAACTCGGTCAAATCCCAATAAACATAGGGGGCAACTTGGGCAGCAATACCCTGATGATTGCCCCCTTGAGTCAATTGAGACAGACGACGAGAATCAACTTCATCAATAATTGCCCCGTTAGCTTTGGCTTCTTTAATTAAGGGATAAAATTGTCCGTGACCTAAAAGACTATCTGTCACCCAGAGGCGATTAATTTGGCGATCGCTTTTTAGGGCAGCTAATACTGCATGACGACCATAAGTTAGATCTATCTCTTCTCTAAGTTCGGATGAATTACTAATACTATCCTCAGAAGCAGGTTTACTCTTAGATTTATTAAGCTTTATCTTTTTCTGCTGCTGATTATAAGAAGACTTAGATTTCATTATTTAATTTAAAGCCTGTTACGCTGGAGAAAGCTTATTGTCTATCTTTCATTACCAATTGTCAATTCAACTAAAATCCAATTTTGCTAACAATTCTTGCAAACGCTGAGGATTAGTTAAATAAAGATAGCCTATTAAAACTTCAAGACTAGTTGCTCGTTGATAAATTTGGCGCGATAAACGACGAGGTTTGGTAGTAGAGGCATTGCGTCCGCGTCGTAAAATTTCTTTTTCAGAATCGTTTAAATAAGGCAAAAGAGTTGACAAGTGAGTCGCCTGAGTCTCGGCTCTTACTTGGGTAACAACTTGACTGTGATAAGCAGCCATACGCTTCGGAGGTGTTAGAAATTTGGTGCGAACATAAAGTTCAAATACAGCATCTCCAATATATGCTAGGGCGACTGGCGACAACCGTTCAATTTGAGTGAATTGACTAATTGTGGTCCCATCTGGCATTATTCCGAAATCTACCCAAGTTTGAGCCGTGTCTGTTGGCGCATTGTTATTTTTATCTTGCTCTGGTGAATTCACATCCGAACGGGACGTTATTTTTTTAGATTTTCTAGTGCTGCTTCTACAGAAGGCTGAAGAGAAAGAAATTTCTCCAAACGAACTAGTTTTACAGTTTGTGTCACTCGCGGATTGGTTACAACCTGCAAGCTACCACCGACATTTTGTGCCTTCTTAACTAATTGCACTAAAGCTCCCAAACCAGAACTATCGATAAAATCAATTTGTGCAAGAACCAAAACGAGGTTTTTTGGCCCCTCGTCAATACAGTTACCAATGACCTTACGAAACGCTGGTTCAGAAAAGGCATCTAGTAATCCAGTAAGACGAAATATTTGATGATTTTCCCTGACTTCGCGAGTGCCTCTTAAGCTTACAGTCAGGTTTAGCTGTTCAGGAATGGCCCTCCTCCTCAACTTTACCTTATGATGTATAACAGTAAACATGGTGTCAAAACATGACTATCTACTGTTAACTTTGTCAATGGTCAAGTATAGCCCATTTTTACTGGTAATGTTTAGCTATAGAAATGAATTTCTTCTGGAAAATATTTTTTCCCAGAGAAATTTGAACTCAAAAATGAGCATTAATATATCTACAAAAAACCCTACTTTCCTTACAGAAGTAGGGTTGCAGAGCAAGAGGAATTAATTTAAAAAGACATTTATTAAAGATAGAATTAGTAAAGCTATTTTTAGCTCGATTAAATATTACCGACTCAGCAGCCTCAATGCATTAGTAGAAATACTGAAATTTTTAGTCTGGCCAAATTATTTATTGGTTATTTATACATATAGCCTTAAATAAATTATCAGACTCGAAAATCATGAATGCTCAATCCTCGATCGCAGAAAAGGCGGCATTGTAAAGTAGAGTAAGGTGAATCAAGCTTGATTTTGAAAATATTGTTGATTTGTTTGCTAACCAAAGATAAGAAATGTTTATCTCTCATCTGACAACAAAACTTAAAAAAAACCGTTGGTCGCTCGTTTTATTAACCGTTTTAACGGTGATTGTTTCAGGGGTAATTGTGCCAGCTTGGACTCAGCAACCCGTGACCATCAAAACTTTGATTAGAGCAGATGAAGCACAACAGCTACAGCCTTTGGTAACTAAATTTAATCAACAACATCCAGATATTCGATTCCAAATCATTGAAGCACCTAGCGATAGCAATCAAGTAGAAGATTTATATACCTCTTCTTTTCTCTTAGGCAATTCTCCTTACGATTTGGTCTACATGGATATTGTTTGGACTTCTAAATTTGCTGCTGCGGGTTGGCTTAGAGATTTGAGCGATCGCCTGTCGGATGCCGAAGCTCAAAAGTATTTAGAGGGGGATATTGCGGGGGGAATGTATGAAAATAAACTCTATCGTATTCCTTTTCGTTCGGATGCGGGAATGCTCTATTATCGTCAGGATTTGTTAGAGCAAGCTGGATACGAAGCTCCAGAAACTTTTGGCGAACTGCTTGAAATTTCTCAGGATTTGCAACAGCAGGAGCTAATCGATTGGGGTTATGTCTGGCAAGGGAAGCAGTATGAAGGGTTGGCTGCGATGTTTGTCGAGATCTTGCAGGGTCACGGAGCTTTTTGGGTCGATCCCGATACCCTGGAAGTTGGGTTAGACGAACCAGAAGCGATAGAAGCAGTGGAATTTTTGCGTAAGGCGGTTGCTCAGAGAATTTCCCCTCCAGGAGTTACTACCTATGCAGAGGAAGAGACTCGGTTACTATTTCAAAATGGTAGGGCAGCTTTTATGAGAAACTGGCCCTATGTCTATAGCTTGGCGTTGAATTCTCCCATTGCAGGAAAATACAGTATTAAACCTATGGTTCACGCAGTGGGACATGATAGCGGTGCAACTCTGGGAGGATGGGGATTGGGTATTGCCACCAGTAGCAAAAATCCCGATGCAGCTTGGGAGGTAGTAGAGTTTCTCACGAGTGAAGATTCTCAACGGGAGTTTGTTCTCGAAACAGGTTTTGTACCCAGTCGTACGACCTTGTTTAATGACCCCGCGATCGTGGCTAAATATAACTATTACCCCAAATTATTAGAGGTAGTTAGAAGTTCGGCATTGCGTCCGCCAATTTCACAGTATGCTCAAACTTCGGACATTCTTCAGCGTTATCTAAGTGCAGCAATAACTGACAAAATGACTCCAGAAAAAGCGATGCAGGCTGCTGCAAGGGAAACTCGTAATTTATTGGCTCGTTAAATTGAGAAAATCAAGGTAGGCTATAAAATCCCAGGTGATTGGCAACTGGTCTTTCTCGCATCGGTATCTTAGTGTGTATTGGAGCGTTTAAAACTTGGACTTTATGGTTCTGCTTTGCTACTAGAGTGGTAGAACCGCCACCATCTAAATTTAAAGCGCGATTGCATCCTATTAAATTATAGAATTTTATTATGGTGGTGTCACTGCCGAGAGAAATTCACAAATAGCTATTACAAATAGCTATTATCAGTGCGATCGCATTAACACCCAAGTCTAGCTCAACACTGTAGAAGATTGAAAGATAGCTAATACAAGAGTCATAGATCGTACCTTCCAGGTTCGCGGGAATGCTCTTCAAGTCATCAATCGCAAAGGTAAACCAGAATCACTACTTGCTTGGCGAGATCCAGTGCTAGTCAAGAGCGTAGTATAATTAAAAGTATAATTATTGGTAAAACTCATAAAATGGCTAAAGTCAAAACAGCGGTATCCCTTTCTGAAGAAGTCTTATCAAACGCTGATAAGCTAGCTGAATTACTATTAACTTCGCGCAGTCAAATATTTGAAATGGCTTGATCAGAGTTTATTGCACGCCATCAAAATCAACAAATATTAGAGCAATTAAACGCCGTATATAGTGAAGACTCAACTGAAGAAATCGAACTAATTCAACAGATGAAGTCTATCCATCAGTCTGTAGTTGAAGAATGGTAATCCAGCAAGGCGATATTTATTGGATAAACCTGGGCGAACCTGTAGGTTTACAGACAGCTTACCGTCATCCTCATGTGGTAATTCAAAATAATGTTTTTAATCAATCGCGAATTGCTACTGTGATTGTCTGTGCTTTAACTTCTAACTTAAAAAGAGCCAATGCACCAGGCAATATTTTATTAGAAAAAAACGAAGCTAATACCAGTTTTCAAAAGTCATTGGAGGGGAGCATCCCATTTCGGCAACTATATTTTTTTGATCGACGATAAATTAAAGGTTACATCCTCTAATACATCATGTTTCTTCCAAAATGGGATGCTCCCCATTGGAGACTTAGTTTTAATTCAAAATTCAAAATTCAAAATTCAAAAACTAAACATAGTAGGGATTTGAAGAATTTTAATTAATAAAAAATAATTTGCTATCTTTCTAGCTAGTTTCGAGAAATGGTATAATTTACCCAAACAAAGTGTTGTCAATGTCTCGCAGATTTTTACCGTTAGTAAAGAACAGCTACAGCAGAAAATTGGTACTTTAAGTAAAGCTAGAATTGAAGAGATTTTAGTGGGGATTCAATTGGTAATTGAACCAAGAGATATATAGAGCGATCGCAAATCATGATAATTTCATTCACTCTCATCGAATTTATAGCTTTATTAGCCACAAAACATAAGTTTATAATCAGTTTTCAGTCTTTAATGGCTTACAAATAATTTTCGCTCGAAAGCCAAGTCTAGTAGTATTTATTGTTAGATTTAGTTTAAACTAACAAAATCAATCATCTTCAAATAAATGTGCGATCGCTTACCAATTTGGCAACAGCCAGAGGTTATTCGTTGGAGTCAAATTTTAGCTAATAGTTATCAACAGCTATTAGGCAAAAAATTGATAGCTTCTGTAGATACTCCAGAAGAATTAGCTCAAGAATTATTTCAAGCCCCATTTGTAGTAGTTTCTCATGGCACTGAGGCAGATCCGATCTTTAATTATGGTAATCAGACAGCATTGCAGTTATGGTCGATTAGTTGGGCAAAATTCATCCAAACCCCTTCTCGCTTGAGTGCAGAACCAGTAAACAGAACTACCAGAGCGATAATGCTAGAGGAAGTAGCAACCAAAGGCTATATCGATAATTATCAGGGAGTCAGAATTTCTACTACTGGTAAAAAATTTGCGATCCAGCAAGCAGTAATCTGGAATTTAACTGACGAAACTGGACAAAAATGCGGACAAGCAGCAACTTTTTCTGATTGGAAGTGGCTTTGACCTAAAATCCTCTCATAAATAAATATTGTTAAGGTGAAGCAGGGAAAAAGACTAATAACTAATAACTAATAACTATTTACATCATTCTTTTTTAGATTTCATATTAAGAAAAATTCAGTAATTATTCCCAGTCTGAATCAGTATAAAATCGATTGGCAATATCTTCTACTCGTCTTCGGATTCTAATTATTTCTGATTGACTCAATCTTTTTTGCCAACTTTTGATATTGGCTTTACTATTCATAGCTCTACTGGCTTTTTTGGAGTAGGTTTTTACGTTTTGAGGACTATTTTGGGCAGAAGTATATTGACTAATAGTTTTTTGTAAAGATGGCGAATAATTTAGGTTTAGATAGTCAAATATAGTTTTAAACCCCGTCAAGGGATCTTGAGAAATATCTTCATGACGAACAAAAAGCCAATCTGGATGACGTTCCTGATATTTAAGTATTCTATAGTGCATTATTTTCCACAACAGGGCCCAGCGATCGATCTCATCTAGATTTGACTTTTGAGCAACTAGATCTTGAATTTCTGCTTTAAAAGGAGATAAGAAGTCTTCAATTAGCAGTTTTTGCTCTAAAAAATGATTAAAAGGATATTGCCAATCAGCCACTTTTAAACTGCCAACAAATGCAGCGGGATGTCTTATAGAAACGACGACCTTCATCAATACCTTCGCCAAAAAAAGACCAAAGAACGTACCCCTAGTCAAGAGGTTTTGAGCAGGGGGGAATAATTTTTGCCCCTTTTGGATGTTATTTAGGTGAAATACTCTTAACAGAAACCGAGTGAATCGCTCCGAGGTTGGTCACCTGATTCAAGATGCGAGAGATTAAAATAGGCTCTGGTTTTTGCGGAAGTAATTTAATGACCTCGTCAACATATTTGAAAGCTCGATAGCAAGCCTTCAAGTCCAGGATCCTTAACTGTGGGTGGTGGTCTCGTCGAAAATCCCGTAATAGCCGACGGGAGAGATTGACCATAAAGAAAGCCAGATAGAAGGCATTGGTGACAGCGGTTTGGGAGATCTTCATAAAATCTTCCAACCCCCAGAATTGTTTGGCATCACGGAAATCAAATTCAATTTGAAACCTCAAGGAGTACAGGTCTAGGAGCTGGTTGTAAGTGAGGGATAAGTCACTGGAGAATAAGATGACATGACCTTGTTGTTGGGTAATGATATGAGTTTTGAGTAGAATAACCACATTAAGAGGCTGGGCAAACTCAGAGATGGAGCACTTGCACCTGATAGATATCTGTGCGCCAATCTCCTTCAATAGTGCTGTGGCAGAGAAATTGCTGGGGCATAGATCGGGGGTTGAGTTTGTCGCCATACTTGCGCCGAGAATTGGACCCCTGATCGGGCCAGAATAAAGCACTGTCATAACGCAACAAATTCACCAGATGTAACCCCATCTGACGGGTCATTTGCACGGCAGCATTGTGGCCAAACTTGCCGTCAAGCAGTAAATATTCGAGGGGAATGCTTCCCCCAAATGTGCTTCAATCACCATGGGGGCTTCTCCTTTAACGAACATATGATGGTCAACCAACCCATATATTCGTGGATCAGCCCTTTTCTTGACTAGTTTATCTCCCCAAAACCTTTATTTCTGCGTCGCTAGGAAGAGCTGCACCCTTAATAATTTTGCTTCGGCCTCATAGAGTTTATCTAAAGACAATGCTCCTAACATAGAAAGGCCGACTACACCAGCACATACTGCGGTGGCTGGTATCCAACGTCGCTTCAGAACCAACCAATATTTTTGGAGATCGACATACTCATCTAAATGTACATTGGAATTCATAAATCTCTATACCTGTGTGTATAAAACAAAACGAGTCTAATCTTTACCCTTACTCTTTTAAACAACTTCAATAGTCCCTAATAAAATTTCCCAATCTATAAGTAACTTGTTTTAACTTGGATTTTACATAGCTGGTTAGCAAAATAAAGATTAACTTGTAAGAAAGTAGATTAAAGATAATTTTGAAAATTATACACGATCGCGTAATTCCAATTATGTAAACTGCATCGCACACTTCTTTGAAACTTTTATGTAATACAAAGCAATCGAAGAAATCCAAAAATTTTCAAAAATGCGATCGGCAAACAGGGAGGGCCAATTGGCAATTGTAACTAAGATTACAGGTGACAATAATTTTTACTGAGATGAATTCATAATTTTGTTAACTATCAAGGATATTATCTTGGTAGATGTGTGAGAATTACTAGTAATCATAAATCAAATCAAAGTTAAAAAACTCGATTAAATTGCGATCGCTCTATGAATGAGAATTTACCCATAATATACATTTCCGCTTTACTAGTAATCTTAGTCCTGGCTGCGATTTACATTCTCAGAGAGGTAATTAAAACTCGCAGACAAGAAAGCACTTTTTCTCGCCTGCAAAACAAACTCAAGCAGCAAAAAGGCACAGCCGAAGAATATTATCAACTGGGTAGTCTCTATTTAGACAAGAAGCTGTTTGTCCAATCGCTAACCTTACTCAAAAAAGCTTTAAAAGCCGATAAAGATCTTCCCGTCGAAAATCAGGCTTTGATTCATAACGCGATGGGCTATGCCTATTTTGCTCAGGAACAATACGACATTGCGATCAGAGAATACAAAGAAGCCTTAAAGCTATATCCTGAATATGTCGTGGCGTTAAATAATCTGGGTAATGTTTACGAGAAAAAGCAAATGATCGTCAAAGCGGTAGAAACCTATAAACAAGCTTTGGAATACGATCCAGAAAACAAAACCGCTCAACAACGGGTAAAATCTTTGGAAAAGAGATTAGTACCGACAAAATCATAACCGTGATAGGTAACTGAGGAATGAGGAGGCAGAGGAAGCAGGGGAAGGAGCGGTAAGTAGCAACGACTAAAAACTAAGAACTAACTACCAACTCCGAACTCCGTAGCTTGCTTCTCGCGTAGCGAGTACTCCGAACTCCGAACTCCAAATTCCGAACTAAAAATTATTAATATGGTTTCAATTCAAAAACAAATTGTAGCAATCACAGGGGCGAGTAGCGGTATTGGGGCAGCTTGCGCTAAGGCTTTTGCCAAAGAAGGTGCATCGTTAATTTTGGCAGCACGCCGAAAAGATAAGCTCGAAGCAGTTGCCACAGAAATAGAAAGAGCTTATCAAAGTAAAGTTTATTTATTAGAGTTAGATGTTAGCGATCGCGCTACGGTTAAAACCTCCTTAGCAGCTTTACCCGAACCTTGGCACCAGGTAGATATTCTAGTTAATAATGCGGGTTTGAGTCGTGGCTTGAATAAGCTTCAGAGTGGAGAAATCCAAGATTGGGAAGAGATGATCGATACCAATGTTAAAGGTTTATTATACGTAACGCGATCGCTGTTGCCAGGAATGGTAGAACGCAACCAAGGACATATTATTAACATCGGCTCGATCGCGGGACATCAAGCCTATCCTGGAGGCAATGTCTATTGTGCTACCAAAGCAGCAGTCAGAACTTTATCACAAGGGTTAAAGATGGATTTATTGGGTACTCCCATAAGAGTAAGTTGCGTCGATCCTGGTACGGTAGAAACCGAATTTAGTCAGGTGCGCTTTCGCGGTGATACGGAGAAAGCGAAAAAAGTTTACCAAGGAATCAATGCTCTGACTCCCGATGATATCGCCGAAATCGTAGTGTTTTGTGCCACTCGCCCTCCTCACGTTAATATAAGCGAGTTGTTAGTACTGGCAACAGATCAATCAAGTGCGACGATGATTAATCGACGTAGTTAAATAGCTATTTCTTCTTCTTGGAATGCAAACTTGCTAAGTAATCTCCATAAAAAAGACTGAATTGCCAGAATTTTTTGCACCACAACCAGGCTTTTTGATATGCTTTTGTACCTAACCGTTCGTTAGTATCTGATAATTCAAAGTTATATTTAGAGTAGTTCATTGGCTTCTCCTAATTAAACGTTAATTTCGATATTTCTCGAATAATGTTTTACATGTGGTGGTAGCGATCTTCTATCCAGGCTCTAACCTCTAGATCGGAACCAAAGGTATAAAACTTATTGGTTTGATAGTCGTGAACTTGCCAATATAAATTACCGTGGCGATCGCTTTTTTGCTCGATATGAGGTTCACTGCGATCGACTACCAAACTGTGTTTGATATTTTTCCAAATTTTGCCGATAAGATTGTTTTTCATGATTAATACTTCCAGTTGCAATAGTAGATAAGGAAAAAAATCAACAAGTAAAATGACTTTTATTCTACTAATAAACTTAATTCCGACCTTAATTTAACAACGAGAATTTCTAGGGATTAGGTTTTTAGTTTTTTTCGCTCCGCTTTCATCAATTTAAATGGGCTTACTCTTGTCAAAATTCCGAGCAAAAATTCTTGGTTTTTTGCTAATTTGTCATTGCTAATTGTTTTAGCTTCTGGCTGTAAGAGAATTTTCATAATCTTCTCCTGGTTTTAAATAAAAACCACTTTTTATCTCTCTATATAAACGATAGCTATGGCGTTTTTAATAAACAAAATAAAGCGTGCATGGTAAACATGAATAAAATTCATAGTTAAACCTGGAGGATTAATCTAAAAATTGCTTTAAGCTAGTCTTTAAGACGATCGCGATCGGGTATCGAAAAAAAATCCGCTTCCAAAAATGGATAACTAAACATGAGTACTATCGATCCCTACAAACTAAAAATCTCGCAGCTACGAATTCTAGTTGCAGTGGCGGAATACCATAATTTTAGTGAAGCTGCTTTACACCTAGATATTTCTCAGTCAGCAGTGAGTCATGCGATCGCCACTTTGGAAACTCAGTTAGGGATAGTACTATTTCATCGTGGACGTAATGGTGCAGATCTTACCTCGGTTGGAGAGCAGATCGTTATTCCAGCTAGACAGATCTTGGATTTCTTACAGAAGATAGCTACAGAAGCCAATCGTGCTAAAGGTTTAAAAGGAGGGAATGTCAGGCTGGTATCTTTTCGCAGTGCAGCAACGCATATCTTACCGCCCATGATTGCTCGGTTTCGCCGTCAGTTTCCTTCAATTGAGGTGAGCGTTACCGAAGCCGACGAAGACAGTAAAACAGAAAATTTGCTACGTTCGGGTAAAGCAGATATTGGTTTGATTCATCTACCCTGTTCTGAAGAATTTGAAACCTGGGAAATTTATCGGGATGAGTATGTAGTATTGTTACCCAGTAGTCTAGAGCTAGAGCCAAAACTGACTTGGGAACAGTTAACCCAATATCCTTTAATTCTCTCCTCGGTTGATAGCTGTTCGACAATGGTGCGTAAATACTTGCAGCGTTCGGCACGAGCGGTAAACATCGCCTATGAAATGCGGGAAGATTCTACTATGGTTAGTATGGCAATACAAGGCTTGGGTGCTGCGATTATGCCTTTACTAGCTGCTACTCCCGTTCCCCCCGAACTAAAAGTGTACTCTCTGCCAACTCCTTTAGAAAGAATAATTAAAGCAGCAATATTTAAAGATGCTCTACATACTCCTGCCGTTTACGCTTTTATAGAGACTCTCAAGAATTTTAGTGCGATTTTGTAGTTTGGAGTACTCGCTATGTCCTTCGGACACGCTACGCGAACGTGAGAAGCGCACCGCCGACGCTCGGGTCTCCCGAGCTTGTCGCCGGAGCAAGAAGCTTCGCTACGGAATTCGGAATTCGGAGTTCGGAGTTGATGTGATTCTAATTTATCTCTTCGCTTGGGGGATTTGTCGGGCGATCGCATTTTACTCTAGCCATAGAAAGTATTAAACCAAAGGTAACTATCATGTCATCGAACCAGCCTCTAATAGTTAACCCGTTTCAGGAAGAAACAATGTCGCAGATTCTCGCTCGCCCTCCTCTCCTATCTAGCTACGAATCGGGTTGGAATGGCATTCACCTGGCTCATTACTATCAGTTATCTGGGGAAATACCCGAACATTATATTTCTCAGCATATTATTAGTATCTCAGCGAGAAATCCAGAAGTATTAGAAGTGATTTCGGATGAAAAAAGTTGGATAACTTCATCAGAACTAAAAGATAATTTGATTCAAGTCTATCCTGCCGATCGCTCTTATCAAGTAGGCTGGATTGGAGAATCAGAATTTATCCACTGCTATATCGATCCTCAAAAACTGTCTGAAATTGCCTATGAGTCTGTCGCTCCAGATTGTTTGGAACTGATGGTACATTTTATGAGATACGATCCTCTGATTTACCAGATTGTATTGGCATTGAAAACCGAATTAGAAGCAAACCCCTCAAACAGTCGCTTTTACGCCGAGTCTGCCTCAACATTTCTCGCTGCCCACTTGGTAAAACATTACACTACTAAACAATTGGTTTTTCAAGAATACACTGGAGGACTATCTTCACTTAAATTACGACGAGCGATCGATTATATTCAGGCTCACTTAGCTGAAGATTTATCTTTAGATGCAATCGCAACTGAAATAGGCATGAGTCGCTTTTATTTTTGTCGCTTATTCAAACAATCTACAGGAATTACTCCCTATCAATATCTAATTAAATGTCGCATAGATAGAGCCAAAGTATTGCTGAGGCAGGGAAAATTAGGTATTACTGACATTGCTGTAGAAGTAGGTTTCTCTAACCAAAGCCACTTTACCAAGCATTTCAAACGCTTGGTGGGTGTGACTCCCAAGAAATTTATCGATTATTAGCAAGATCGGACAAAAAATTGCAATAAGCCAGTATCTTCCAACCGTTAAACTTTAATATCATCCGAGAAAAACAGTTTTAGAATTAACACAATCTAATAATTAGAGTGCGA
>JASJEI010000008.1 GCA_030064795.1 Pleurocapsa sp. MO_226.B13
GTCATACGTTTAAATTCAGTTGATGGTAGTTTTTTGGCTTGCCAATATTTCATTTTTAGTTAACAAAAAAGTAAACTTTTCATCTTATCATAAAAAACTTTTGCAAGAGTTCTTATGAATGTGCTTTTGAATGTCATCGATCCAGATCCTGAAAAAATTCGTTTGGAGAATGTTTTTCTCAGCTACCGTGAAATGGGCGAGGGAGAATGGAAGCCTCACGCTGGAGGACGTACTACTAACCCCAACTATGCTTATAACTTTCATGATGGACGCATCTATGCAGGCATGACACGGGTAGTTTGGGAATTAACTGAAGTTTTAGAAGATCGAGGTGGAACTTGTTTTATTCCAGGCAGTCACAAAGCCAACTACAACATACGCACTAATCCAATTGCCAGTATCGATAAGAGAGATTCGGGACTGTGGTCGAGTTATAGTTGTCCTCCTGGATCTTTAGTGATCTTTTCTGAAGCAGTACGTCATTCTGGTGATTTCTGGAGAAATCCTAATTCGCCTCGCATCGCAATTTTCTGCGCCTACAATCACATCAACGTGCGCCACCACAAGCCCGATATCGACCCAGTAATTCTTGAGAACCTAGCACCCAGGCATCAACGTTTCTTCCATGATGTCTATCATCCTCAATTCGATTGACAATTCGGAGTTCGGAGTTCGGAGTTCGGAGTTTGGAGTTCGGAGTTCGGAGTTCGGAATTCGGAGTTCGGAGTTCGGAGTTCGGAGTTCGGAGTTCCTCCCCTTTTCTTCATTGATTTACTTGACAACTCATAGTCGTTATGAGTATGATTTAAATAATGAAATTTATATTTACATTACAAGATAACCAAACAAGGAGTAAAGCAAATAATGAGAGACACAGTACCAAGCGTAGTATTCAAGACTAGAGTACGTGACGAATCTGTCGAAGGGCCTAATCCTTTTCGTTGGCAAGATAAAACTACAGAAGATATTTTCAAAGGTAAGAAGGTAGTTTTATTTTCTCTTCCTGGTGCATTCACTCCTACTTGCTCTTCTACTCACCTACCTGGATACGAAAAGCACTACGAAGAGTTGAAATCTCTGGGTGTAGATGAAGTAATCTGTCTATCGGTTAATGATGCTTTCGTAATGTTCCAGTGGGGCAAACAACAGGGAGTCGAGAATGTATTTTTGCTTCCTGATGGTAACGGAGAGTTTACTCGCAAGATGGGAATGTTGGTCAGCAAAGATAATCTCGGTTTTGGAATGCGTTCTTGGCGTTATTCGATGTTAGTCGATGACATGAAGATCGAAAAAATGTTTATCGAACCAGATTATGGCGATAACTGTCCTACCGATCCTTTTGAGGTTTCTGATGCCGATACGATGTTGGCGTACCTGAAAGGACAGAAATAACTATCTAAATCAAGTAGGAGCATCTAATCAAATGTTCCTACACTAATAAATCATGGGAACAATCTATCTCGGTGCGATCGCTAGCTTGGGTGCAGGTTTAGCGACTGCTGTGGGGGCTTTGCCAATCATCTTTACGGCTAATTTGAGCAAAAAATGGCAAGGCATACTTTTAGGACTTGGTGGGGGAGTGATGCTGGCAGCAACAGCTTTTTCTCTCATCGTTCCTGGTAAAGAAGCAGCGGTAAATTTAGGTTATTCCCAAGCAAATTCGGCATTAATTGTGAGCATTGGCATGATTTTGGGTGCTAGCTTGCTCTGGTTGCTACACAATTATTTTCCCCACGAACATTTCAACCAAGGTATAGAAGGCAAAATTAGCGAAAACTTTCAGCGAATTTGGTTATTTATTATCGCGATCACCATTCACAACTTTCCCGAAGGATTGGCGGTGGGAGTAGGTTTTGGCGATGGTAGTATTAGCCACGGTTTACCTCTGGCTTTGGGGATCGGCTTACAGAATATACCCGAAGGGTTGGTGGTAGCCTTGGCTTTAAGAGAACTAGGATATTCGATTCAATCTGCCTGGAGTATTTCCTTGCTGACTGGTTTGGTCGAACCCGTTGGTGGTGTGGTAGGGGCGAGCATTGTTAACTTTGGTCAAGCTTTTTTGCCTTGGGGAATGGCGATCGCAGCGGGTTCGATGTTATTTGTGATTGTCGATGAAATTATTCCCGAAATCGACCGAGAAAGCATTGCCCAGGAAGGTACATTAGGTATTATGACGGGATTTGTAGCGATGATGTTTTTGGATATTGCTTTCGGGTAGATTGGTTTTCGTCCTTTGTCCTTTGCGATCGAGATTCGATGACTAATAACCGTAAGGGCGATTCGCGCGAAGCGAGTCATGCGCGGGAATCGCCCCTACTTGAATCTTAGCAGTTGAATTTTTTACACTAAATAAACACAAACGGAGAATTAAATTATGGTTTCTACTGTTTCTCAACAAAAGCTTTACGGTACTCGGATCGACCTGGCTGAAGATATTCGAGTTAAAGTAATTGAGATTTTGAATCAAACTCTTGCAGCAACACTAGACCTTAAAACTCAAACTAAACAGGCGCACTGGAACGTTAAAGGCATGGACTTTTATCAGTTACACGAACTGTTTGATGAAATGGCAACCGAACTAGAAGAATATGTCGATATGGTTGCCGAACGAGTTACAGCCTTGGGTGGGGTAGCAAAGGGTACAGCCCGAATTGCTGCTAGTGAGTCGATTTTAGCTGAATACGATCTTAATGCTGTTACAGGGGCAGAACACGTCACCGCTTTGGCTAATAGCTTTGGTACTTATGCCAAGCACGTCCGCGAAGCAATTGACACTACTGACGAGTTGGGTGATGCGGATACCGCAGATCTCTATACTGAAATTTCTCGCACCATTGATAAGCGTCTTTGGTTCTTGGAAGCGCATTTGGTTTAATTGGTCTTCTGCGGTTGCAGATGCTTTAGTGATGGTTAGCTATTAGCTATTAGCTATCAGCTTTTCCTAAAGGATACCGTGACCGTAGGGAATCCTTTAGGGCTACGCATATAGCCTACCTTCAGGATCGGAGATTTTTGGTACTAGATCTTGAATTTATACTATGCTCGAACTGTTAGGTAGGCATTAGTTTTTTGAGAAAAATAAAATCATGGCAGAGACAAAGGGTGCAGAGGCGGTAGACAAGGCGATCGCTCAAGGATTAGATCTCGATGGTTCGCCTATTCCCGAAGCTAAACTGGCACTGTACAACAAGGTGATGGGGTTTGAAGCGGGAAGGCAAAGGAGTGGCGTAACCAATACCATGCGATCGCGGATCGTCAGAATTGGCGCGAAACATCTCCCCCAAGCGGAACTAAACCAGATGTTATTAGATGCTGAGTTTGTTCCTTTGAAGGATAAAGAAATCGCCTTTTATTATGGCGGTAAATAAACAAGCTGGCAAATATTATCTGTGTGTTCTCAGATATTCCACCCTTTAGATGTTATTTGCGTTTCTCGGATTGGTATATGACAGCTAGAAGCAATCTTAATTTTTTTCGAGCAGCAAAGTCGTAACTTCTAAATTTCTCAAGGAATTGCAATGTAGATAGAATTATGCTATTCAACTTATTTCTTGCGTCTTAATTCTATGTTGGAATCGACTCAAACGATCGAGTAGGCGAAAGCTGCTTATTTCAAATCTTACTTGATCGCCTTTTCTGGCAATCTCATCAAACCCTAAATTTCGATGTAACGAGAGGGATTTGATATTTCCTTGATGTGCAGAAGAACTAACGGTCATTACTGGAGTGTTTCGCAATTGCTCGTATGCTTTCCCTAAAAGACGAGCTAGGATCGAACCGTTTTGATAATCGGGATGGATCTGAATTGACTGGATCGAAATGCGATCGCCTCTAATCTGAAACTCAAGATAACCTAATAAATGATTATTTTGCCATACGGCATCTAACACGGAACCATTTTCAATCTCCGAGGTTAATCGAGCAAGCCGAAAAGCCGAGTCAAATTTTCCACCTGCTGACTCAATGATTGAAGTCATATTGAGACGATCTAACTCCACAAAAGCATCTAGTGGGATATTCATACTTTGTATTTTAGTTTGAAACTATAGCAATACGTACTTGTATTAGAACACTTATTAGTCGTTACCTCAAAACCGTTAGCTATACTTGCCCTAACCGATTAACATACTGCGATATATTATATTTTAGTTGTAAGGTTTCGCAAGATCTAGTAGTCCTAAATTATTTACGAACCAACCAATGACTAAGGACTGATAAGAAGCTTAACATAAGAGTATTTGAAGCTGCTTTATAGAATTATTGATTAAATTAGCTGTTTTCACTTAAGGAGATATACAAAGATGAGTTACGATTTTGATTTATTTGTGATTGGTGCGGGTTCGGGTGGTATTGCCACCGCCAGACGGGCTGCCCAATACGGGGCAAAAGTAGGCATTGTAGAAAGCGATCGCCTGGGAGGAACTTGCGTCAACCGTGGGTGTGTCCCCAAAAAGTTGATGGTTTATGCTTCCCATTTTCCTAATTATTTTGAAGAGTCGGCGGGATACGGTTGGACTGTGGGGGAAAGTAGCTTTGACTGGAACAAGATGATTACGGCGGTTAATAATGAAGTCGATCGCCTTAACGGAATTTATAACCGAATGCTCGATAATTCTGGGGTTAAAGTATATGAGGGTTCTGGTAAGTTTGTGGACTCTCACACGATTGAAATTGGCGACGAGAAAGTTACTGCCGAAAAGATTTTAATTGCAGTAGGTGGTAAACCTGTAAAACCCGATACTATTAAAGGTATCGAACATAGTATTACCTCTAGAGAAATCTTCCACGTCCAAGAACAACCCAAGCGTATTGTCATCATTGGTGGTGGCTATATTGGGGTAGAGTTTGCCTGCATTCTCAATGGTTTGGGTTCGGAGGTAACAGTAGTTATTCGAGGCGATAAGATTCTTAAAGGGTTTGATGAAGATATCCGCGATGAGATTCAAGCAGGAATGGAAAATCATGGCATCAAAATCATCAATAGATGTCAATGTAACCTGATAAGTCTTGAAAAAACAGAGGCTGGTTTAAATGTTAACCTGCCGATCGAAGGCGGTGAAGATCGGATGATTATCGCCGATGTTGCTAGTTTGGCTGCGACAGGAAGAAAGCCCAATCTGAAAAACCTGGGTTTAGAAAATACTCAAGTTGAAGTGATTAATGGTGCGGTTGCAGTAGATGAATATAATAAAACTGCCGAAGATCATATCTACGCCGTGGGAGACTGTACGGATCGCATTAATCTTACTCCCGTAGCGATTAACGAAGGTAGGGCTTTTGCCGATACTCATTTTGGCGGTAAATCGCGGAAAATGAGCTACGAAAATGTTCCCACTGCGATATTTACTACTCCAGAAGCTGCTACTGTTGGTTTAACTGAAGCCGAAGCTAGGGAAAAATATGGCGATGCCATCAAAGTTTATCGCAGTAAGTTCCGTCCGATGTACTATACTCTGGCAGGTAAACAAGAAAAAACCCTGATGAAGCTAATTGTCGATACCAACACCGATAAAGTGCTTGGCGCGCACATGGTAGGAGACAGTGCGGCCGAAATTATTCAGGGAGTAGCGATCGCCGTTAAAATGGGCGCGACTAAAGCTGACTTTGATGCTACCGTCGGCATTCACCCAAGTTCGGCAGAGGAATTTGTCACTATGCGGTAATTCGCTCGATCGATAACTAGAACACTGCACGAGCGATCGCTCTTTGACAAAGAGCGATCGCTTTTGGCTTTTTTGAGTCAAACAATCAAATTAATAGCTTTCCTCTCCATCTATCAAACTGGGTGCATAATCGACATTACTTAACTGGGCTGTCTTGATGGGCGATACTCTTTCGATGACGGCTTTGGCTTGTTTTTTACCAACGGGGGGAATTTCTAATAGATCTCTTGCCCCTGTAAGTCCCTGTCCAAAAAATAGTAGCAAAGCAAAGCAATTAAGAACTATATGAACATTACGCCAGGTATTAGTGCGATCGCGATAGATATCATCCATAATCGCAATGGAAAAAATCATTAGTAGAGATACTGCTATACCATAGTAGTAATGCGACCAATACCATTGATCGGGTAGTCGCCAAACACCATCTTGTTGACCCAAGATAATTAAACCCATGCCCGTTAAGGTAGCAAAAAGACCGCGCCACAATTTCGGTTTTGCCCTCAATAGCAGTATTAACGAAGCAAGGGTAGCAACGAAGAGTAACAAAATTAAAATTGCCTGGGGATTATTTTGTGACCAGAGGTTATTTTTAATAAAGCTTTTATAAATAATTGAATAGGCGATCGCAATCAAAGATGAGATCACCACACTCGCAGCCAACCACCGCCCGATTTGAACGTGTTCTCTGCCCACTACAGGAGGGATTTTACTTTTGCCTTGCTTACTTTGTAGACGACGCTGGCGGGTTTGCCAAGCAAAATTAGTCACTACCCCAATCATCGGAAAAACAAAGGCTACTACCAGCGCGGGGTGAATTAGGGCAAAAAAATCTGGAGTGCCTAAATAAATAAAAGCGAGATCCTTCTGGTAAGGTATTAAAGCTGTCCATGGAGAGATATTCATGGTAGTTACGGAAAATTTTTGAATTAAATTAGTTTAGCGATTTTTCACCGTCCTCTCAGCAAGTTAAAACACAATTATTAAAACAGACTGAATTTCTCATGATTTTTAAATGTGCCAACTACCAGATAACCAAATTATCGATTCTACTGGGGATAATGTTTTAGTAATTATTCCAGTACGTAACGAAGAAGTAACAATTGTCAGAGTAATTCAAAATTTACAGCAGTTTGGTCTGAGGAAAATTCGGGTAGTTGATAATGGTAGTAGCGATCGCAGTTCGATAATCGCTCAACAAACTGGCGCAGAGGTATTCTACGAGGCGGTTGCAGGTTACGGACAAGCCTGTTGGCGAGGCTTACAGGATCTTCCCCCAGAGATCGACTGGATCTTGTTTTGTGATGGAGACGGTAGCGACGATCTTAGCTGTCTGCCCCAGTTTTTTAGTTTACAAGAAGAATACGATCTAATCTTAGGCGATCGCCGTGCTACCCCCGCAGGTAAAGCGGTAATGACTCCCGTGCAGCATTTTGGTAATGGTTTGGCTGGCTGGTTAATTGATTTAGGATGGGGATACAAATATCGCGATCTAGGGCCATTAAGACTGATCCGCAGATCGGCACTAGAAGAAATTGCCATGGAGGATCGGGGTTTTGGTTGGACGGTAGAAATGCAGGTTAGGGCAATTGAAGAGGGTTTAAGGATCTGCGAGATTCCCGTTAACTATCGTCCCCGACAAGGAGGAAAATCAAAAATCTCTGGAACTATCTCAGGTAGTTTTAAAGCTGGAACAATTATTTTAAGTACTTTAGGCAAACTGTATTTAAAAAGGAAGAGGAAGAAGGAACTAGGAACGAAGAACAAGGAACAAGTTTTACTCTGGTTTAGTGCCTTACTATTACTCACGGGTGCTTTGACGATCCTACCCTATGGGGATTTTCGCTACTCCGAAAATGTAATTAATTTTGGCTATGGTATTGCAGTGATGTGTTTGGGATTTATTTGTTCCTGGAGACTGAAATCCCTCAACTTCTGGTGGTTTTGGCTAGTTGCGATCGCCACTCGCTTGATTTTACTGTTTATGTATCCAGGGGATGATATTTGGCGATATCTCTGGGAGGGATATATCCAGACTCAAGGTTTTAGTCCCTACGATTTTGCCCCCAAGGCTACAGAATTAATTCCCTATCGTACCGAATGGTGGTCGCAAATTAATCATCAAAGTGTGTCGGCGATTTATCCCCCAATAACGCAACTGGGGTTTTGGGGTTTGGCCGCTATTTCTCCTGGAGTCATCTTATTTAAAACTAGTTTTGCGATCGCCGATTTACTAACCTGCTGGCTACTGACTAAAAAGTTTAGTTATCTCCAGACTACACTTTACGCCTGGAACCCTCTGGTAATTTATACTTTTGCAGGTGGAGGACATTACGACAGTTGGTTGATTCTCCCCTTAGTTACCGCTTGGATTTTAGGGGACAGATCGAAAACCAGTCCCCAAAGAAATTTCCTCGTTCCTTTACTCGTTGGTGTGAGTATTGCGGTGAAGTGGATTTCCTTACCGATTCTGGGTTGGCTGAGTTGGACGGCTTGGCGCGAGATTACTCTAAAAGTTGCGATCGTAATCTTATTTTTGGGTATTTTACCTCTGGGTATATCTGCATTGACTTTTTGTGGCGTAGATTCTTGTACTTTGATTCCTACTAGTTCTACCTTTGTCAGTCACGGACGCAGTGCCGAATTTTTCCCCCACCTACTAGCTAAAGTCTGGCATTCTTCAACTCAAACTAATCGTATTTTTGCTTTGCCGTTAAGTTTTATTACTCTCTTTATCTTCTGGCAGGCTCGAAGTTTACAACAGTTTGCTCTCCACTTTTTTGCTTCTCTATTAATTATTTCACCCATAATTCATGGCTGGTATTTTACCTGGATTGTTCCTTTTGCGGTAGGAACAAATAATTGGGGAGTGCGCTTAATTAGTTTATCGGGATTTATCTATTTTGTTTTACCCTATCGTCAAGCTTTAGGCGATCGCAATTGGAATTTGACCGATATAGAGACTTGGTTTTTATGGCTACCTTTTGTCTTAGGTTATGGTTGGAGTTTATGGCAAGCTACTACATCTGCACCAAAATTTAAACAAACAAAATAAGTTACAGGACAAATGGCCGAACGCCCAAAATTTTATTTACGTCAAAAAACCGATGGTTAACTGTAGAATGTTTTGATATTAATAGAGTAGAAAGTAAATAAAGTACTAAAATTTAGCTTCGGCAGAGATAGTCAATCTGAAACCAAATTATAATAGCTGCCTATATTTGCTTCCCCTCAATATTTCTGAAGTTATAAAGGAAAAAAATGACTCCCCCTAAAGTAAACTATGCTGGTTTTTTGGAACTAACTATAACAGCAATTATTTTAACTTTATCTGTAGTCTTTTACGAAGCATCTTGGTTAGATTCTGACTTTTTTCCCAGAGGGAAGAGTGACTTAAAAGCAGCAAGTTGGGATAATTATATTAAAAGCAAAACACAGAAGCGAGAAGCAATAAAGATTTGAGGAGTTGACAAAAGAGAGTGGGAGTCAGCATTCTAAGAGCTAATTCGTAAATAAAAGATTAAGCTGTAAATCTCCGTCTCATCAGACTAATTAATAACCGTAAATTTGTTGAAAATGTCGCCATTTGAAAGGTTCTTGAGAATTCATCAGAAGAGTCGAAGTCTTAGTAATTTTATTAAAACTTGATATATTACACAATAACTCCTATTTTTTGCGACAGAACCCCTTTTAGTACCTCAACTCGTTCGAGGCGGATCGTTAACTGCTGACAGCGATCGCAAGATAGAAACAGAATTCACGATGAGGTTAGAAGCTTTAATGATTGTTGGTTAAAGCGATCGCTTTAATTTTTAGCATAATGCGATCGCCCTATATTTGAAAATGGAATTAATTTGTTTCAATTCTTACTACCTATTTATTTTCTTGGGTCAAACTTTTCAATCTCGAAGCGGTTTCCTCTGGTTTGCCAGATAGCGGAAAAACCAGAACACTTTTAATCGATTTATTCTCTAAAATTGCGGGGAGACGATGAAATTGTCGATCGGTGATGGCGATACCATCGTATTTTTTAACGTAATCTAGCTCTACTTGGAAGTTTTTCTCGTTGTAGTTTTGAATAAAAATGCGGTCTACATCCCAATTTTTCCAGTCGGCTGCAAAGTATTTTTTTGCCCAATAAGGGTTGTGGTGACACAGATCGAAACTAACCTTGGGGTTAGCTTGCTTCATAGATTCAATCATCTCCTGAACAAACCTAGTCAGACTGGCGGTGCGGTCTACTTTACCTGGCAATTCCGCGTGATAGCCCAGATAATCATCCCATTGCACCGCATCTATTTGGGGATATTTTTGGACGAATTCAGTCAGAATATCGCGGAATAAATTGGCGACTTGAGGATTTTCGACATCCAATAAATAGTGTTCTACCCCTGCGTAGGTGCGGTCTATTCCTGGAATCACCCACTTTTCGGCGATCGCCCGCTCGAAGACAGGACTATTTTTATCGATTTTGATTCCCTTTTCAAAGTAGGCATGAACCTCCATATCTAACGAATGCGCCTCGTCAATTAACCAATCCAGCCAGCGATCGCGAAATTGATTGGGACAGCTATCGTAACCTAGAGTTTGCTCCATAACCTCACTTTTATACATGGTACAGGCGTTCCCCCAGACTCCATGAATAATCGTATTAAATCCTTGAGCGTGATAATAGCGAACGCGATCGCGAATCATTTGTTCGCTAGCATTATTGGTAACTTGATAGCGACTTAAATAAATCCCTCGGATCGCTTTTTTCTCCCAAGCAGTCTGAAATTTAGATGGTGTTTTCTCTGCCTCTGGATTTGTTGCTGTTGGAGGTGGTGGTTCGGGGGGAGCAGGGATTTCGGGAGTCGGCGGAAGTTGAGGCGATGAGACAATAGAAACAGGGGGTAAACTCGGCGTGGGAGCAGGAGGAACAGGAGGTGGTGTTGGTTCGGATACGGGAATAGCAATTTCTACTCCAGGAATTCGCTCCAAAAGACTATTGATTTGAGAGACATCAATATCTGGCAAACCATATTTGCGAAACCACCAAAAGCCACCACCGATAAAGAGTAAGATTACAGAAATAGGAATATTGGCACAGCCACATCCACAACCTTTGTTTTGATTTCGTTCGGACATTACGATTGTTTTTCTAATTGACTGACGAAAAACTAAACCTATTATTGGTAATTCGATTTTTGACTATTTCTAGGTAAAGCGCGATCGCCCATACTAAATTGCCGTAGTAAAACCTCAAGCATTTTTGGCTTTTCCTAGTGTTAATTATGAGCTTTCTTGGTTATCTCAAATTTAAATTGCAACTTGACAACAAATTGCTGAGGTTTATTACGGTTCTAGACTACCCAAAAAGTTAGTCAAAATAACTTTATGCCTATACTCGAAAATTATTTTTGCCTAGTATAGCAACACGGAATTATATTAGGACACTCATTACTCGTACAGACATAGCATGGTACGTCTGTACATTACTCATTACTCAAGAGAAATTGATTTTTCTGTCCTAACTAAAAGATGTACTGCGATAACTCTACCAGTCAGACGATCGATATTTAATGATTTTGGGGAACTATAGCTTTATAGGTAGGAAGTTTTGATCTTAGTTTCTTGAATACTCAGACGGAAAATACAAGCGCGAATATTCTCATCGTTGACGATACTCCAGACAATCTGGATTTACTCGCTGCTATTCTCAAAAGGCGTGGTTATAAAACCTGTTGTGTTGATAATGGTATCGAAGCAATTGAAATTGCTGCTTCTGGTTGGGCTGAATTAATTTTATTAGATATTCAGATGCCAGATATGGATGGTTATGAAGTTTGTCAACGACTCAAAGCCGATGACCAAACCAAAGACATTCCCGTAATATTTATCAGTGCCTTAAATGATTTTGCTGATAAGAAAAAAGCTTTTCAGGCTGGAGGAGTAGACTATATCAGCAAACCTTTTGAAATTAAAGAGGTTGTAATTAGGGTTACTAATCAAGTGGCAATTCGTCGGAGTAAAATTCACATTCTCGAATTAAACGATCGATTAGAGCAGAAGGTTAAAGAGCGGACTGCTGAATTGGAAGCCAGCAACCAGCAATTACAAGCAGAAATAAATCGCCGTCAACAGGCTCAAGACAGACTGTTACAGACGGCTTTAAACGACTCAATAACTGGCTATGCCAATCGTAATTCTTTTGTTAGTAGGATCAAGCAAGCCTTGCGGGTGACAGAAAAACAACCCGATTACTTTTTTGTCGTCATTCTCTTAGAATGCGATCGCTTTAGAAATATCAAACGCACTATCAGTCATCTCGATACCAATCAACTCTTAATGGCAATTGCTCATGCTCTCCATTCCTGTTTACCTGGAACTGCATTACTCAGTCGCCTAGAAGGAGAAGAGTTTGGCATCTTTTTAGATGGTCTTCAACAGGTAGATGAGGCGATCGCTGTAGTCGAAAAAATTCAAGCCAAACTCACCAAACCTTTTGCGATCAAACGCCGTAAAATTTTGATTAATGCCAATATTGGGATTGCTATTGGCAATCAAGACTATCGCGATGTAGACCGCTTATTAAACGATGCTGATATTGCCATGCAGCAGGCACAAGAGCAAGAAGGCGATCGCTATAAAATATTTAAGCCAGAAATGTATCTTCAACTCCAACAAGATGCGGAATTGGCAAAACAGGAAATGGCTCTCAAACAAGGGATTCAAAAGCAAGAATTTGTTAATTATTATTTGCCAATTGTGGGTCTAAAAAACCAGCACGTAGTTGAGTTAGAAGCTTTAGTTCGTTGGCATCATCCCCAAGAAGGGCTTATTTTGCCCCAAGACTTTATCGACACTGCCGAAGACATGGGTTTGATGAATGCAATTGGCAACTTGGTTTTAAAACAAGCCTGTCAGCAGATCAAAAAATGGCAACGTATTAGTCCAGACCAACAAAATTTGGGAATTTGCATCAATTTATCAGCTAAACAGCTTTTTCACCCTAGTTTGGTTGAAAAGGTAGACATAATTCTCCGTAAAATTCAGATTCAGGGACAGCACATCAAATTCGATCTTGCCGAAACCGTGGCACTCGAAAATCCTCAAAAAGCCTTAAAAATCTTCCAGGAACTAAAAAAACGTAGAGTCAAACTGTGTTTGGATAATTTTGGTTCTGGCTATTCTTCTTTAACCTGTTTGCATCAGTTTCCTTTTGATGAGATTAAAATAGACCGCTCAGTCCTTGCCAACATTGCTTCGGCAGATCTCAATCTAGAACATGAAGAATCCGCTACCTTGCTTTTGAAGCAGATCATTACTATTGCTCATCAAATGGATATGGTAGTTACCGCTACAGGAATTGAGAATAGCTATCAGCTTAATCTGCTTAAGGATTTAGGATGCGATCGCGGTCAAGGATACTTTATTTCTAAACTGTTGAAACCAGGGTCTATCGAAAACTTTTTACTCTGGTCGGTTGGTAACTCTAAGTCAGAAAAACCAAAGCTGAAATAGTATCAAATTTTGTTTACACAGAATATTTATCGCTCAAACCGTCAAACCTTGTAGAGACGTAATATATTGCGGTGAGACCCCGCGTCTATCACGGATACCGCGACCCATTTCGGCGTAAGACGCAAGACAAAGGCGATTCGGTTCACCCAAGGCAACGGGTGTAAACGCCGCATGTACGCTCACCAAGACACGTCTCTACGCTCGATTACTCTACAATCCATCTGTTTTTTAAATGTTTTCGTAATCGGATTTTGTATAACTCCGAATTACTAACTACTGTACGGATGATGAGGCCGTTCGCCCCTACGAGGCTTTTAAGCAGAAAAAAAGGTGAGCATTTGCCCACCTTTTTAGATAAGTTTATCTCAGTCTCACTAACGAGTCGCTTCTACTAAAACTTGCTGCTTGACCGCCGAGACAGTAGTTTTACCATCTTCATTGAAATCGACCAAAGCATTATCACCATCGTTAACACGACCAGAAAGAATTGCTTCGGCTAAACTATCTTCTAGAAGACGCATAATTGCCCGACGAAGAGGTCTTGCACCGTAGCTAGGATCGAAACCTGCTTCAATTACCTTATCTTCAAAAGCAGAAGTCACACCTAGAGTAATCTCGCGTTGCTCCTGAAGTCTTGTAGAAACCTCTTGGAGTAAAATAGTAGCAATTTGTCTTACTTCGGGTTTAGTTAATTGACGGAAGACAATAATTTCGTCGAGACGGTTGATAAATTCAGGACGGAAATAGTTTTTGAGTTCCTGATTAACCAATTCTTTGATGCGGTTGTATTGTGCTTCGTCCTTGTCTCCAGAAAAGTCGAAACCTAAACCACTACCACCTTTTTCAATGACTTTAGAACCAATATTGGAAGTCATAATGATGATGGTATTTTTGAAATTGACCGTACGTCCCTGAGCATCAGTAAGACGACCATCATCGAGTAACTGTAGCATGATGTTAAAGACATCGGGATGAGCTTTTTCGATCTCATCAAACAGCACGATAGTGTAAGGTTGACGACGTACCGCTTCGGTTAGTTGTCCGCCTTCGTCATAACCGACGAACCCTGGAGGAGAACCAATCAGCTTAGATACAGTATGGGATTCCATAAATTCTGACATATCAACCCGCACGATCGCCTCTTCCGAACCAAACATTTGAACGGCTAAGGCTTTTGCTAGTTCGGTTTTACCTACCCCAGTCGGGCCTGAGAAAAACATACTAGCTATCGGACGATTGCGATCGCCCAATCCAGAACGAGAACGACGTAATGCCCTAGAAACTGCTTTAACAGCTTCTTCCTGACCGATAACTCTTTCGTGAAGATTGTCTTCTAAATAGAGTAGAGCTTCGGTTTCGGTTTCGGTCATTTTGGTCACGGGTACACCAGTCCAGGCTGCGACAATTCGCGCGATCGCTTCTTCATCCACTACAGGAGTCAAAGCTTCAGGATTGATGGTAGCAACATCGCTTTGATTTTCTTCTTTACCTTGCAAGCAGTGGTTCAAATGAGTGCGCGAACCAGCTTCGTCAATTAGATCGATTGCTTTATCGGGTAAGAAGCGGTCTGTAATATACCTTTCCGATAATGTCACCGCAGCTTCGATTGCCTCATTAGTATATTTGACCTTATGGAAATCTTCGTAGGTTTTTCTGAGTCCCTCGAGAATTTCAATCGCATCCTCTACAGAGGGTTCTCCCACCATAACTTTTTGGAAACGACGCTCTAAAGCACCATCTTTTTCGATATGCTGGCGATATTCATCTAGGGTTGTGCTACCCAGACATTGAATTTCGCCTCTAGCTAAAGCTGGTTTGAGCATATTGGCAGCATCCATCGCACCACCCATAGCACCAGCACCGACGATGGTATGGATCTCATCGATTACCAGAATGATGTTACCCGCAGCGCGGACTTCTTCTACAATTGCTTTGAGACGTTCTTCAAACTCGCCTCTAAATTTAGTCCCTGCCAGTAAAGAACCAACATCGAGACTGATTACTTCTTTGTCGGCAAGCAGAGAGGAAACATCACCGTTGACGATGCGTTGAGCCAATCCTTCGGCGATCGCAGTTTTACCTACTCCTGGTTCTCCGACTAGAATTGGGTTGTTTTTGGTTCTTCTGCCCAAAATTTGAACCGCTCTTTCGATTTCAGGATATCTCCCTACTACAGGGTCTAACTTGCCTTCTCTGGCTAACTGGGTCAAGTTAATACTAAATTCAGCTAGCTTAGCGGTTTTTTCTCGACCACCGCCAAAACCGAAGGGATTTTCTTTCGTAGCAGTTGCAGCTACTACCTCTGCCTCTCCTAATTTTTTAATTAGGTCGATGCGTAATTGTTTGAGATCGACATTTTGTTCGGTCAAAAGTCGAGCAGCCATATTATCTGCTTGCTTGACAATCGCCAGTAAAATATGTTCTGGACTAATAGAGTTGCTCTTTAGCTGACGAGCTTCACTAAAAGCTTGTTCTAGAATTCTCTTAGCCTTTGGTGTAAAAGGGATATTGGCTGGAATAAACCCAGAGCCTTTACCCACAATTTCCAGAGCAATATCTCTAGTTTTATCTAGCCCGATCCCTAAATTTGCTAGTAGTTGTGCTGCTGTTGATGTTCCCTCCCCTATCACCCCCAATAGAATGTGTTCCGTACCTACGAGATTGTGTCCAGTATTTCTAGCTTCTTCTTGAGCTAGGACAACGTTTTTGATTGCTTTTTCATTGAAGTATTCAAACATTGTTTAGAAAACTCCTCATCTTGTTAACATTTCTTTATCTTCTATACTTAATTTATCGCTTTTAGTTAAATAGATGCAGTGGTAAAAGCCGTAATTGTAACCGCCAAATTTGGCGATCGCAACCCTCAAGAAAACTCGAACCAGCCAGCAAGTCTTTGTAATCAAAGATTTTTGCCTTTTTCCCTCGGCAGTTTACCTGCATTCTGTTTTTTTTGTAATATGACTTACTAGTTTAAACTACAGTTAGTTGATAATTGGTGAAGGCTATAATGAACTACCCCAACTTGCTACGCTCTCTGTTGGGGTTTCTAGACCCCGCGTAACAGACTGGGTTTTTGACGCTTCATCTGCCCAAGTTGCTTCATCGAGCCAGTATGCTTACGCTCACTGGTCAAGGAAGTAGAGCTATTACATCCACTGTCTAAGAGATGCGTCCCACATCCCTGTTGCTGATTCGTGAGGGGCTGTCCTGTCGGGTTTCCCGACAGGTTCATACGCCCCGTAGCAACGTTATACATGACGAGTACAGAGCCTCGGTCACGCTCGATGTCAAAATTACAGCGATCGCAAATATGAGATCGATTTGATAAATCAGACCAGTCTTTATGAACTTTGCCACAGTTAGGACAGCGTTGACTAGGTTTGATTTTTTTCGTGTTTAATTGCAGCAGTAAACCGCCTTTAGCTTCTATTTTGTAAGCAATCATTTGGTTAAGAGTACCAAATCCAACAGAAAGTATGGACTTATTGAGTCCTGCTTGCATGCGGACAAGTCCTTTGCGCTTTTTTCTTTTGCTACCTTTTTTTGCTTTGCGGGTCATACCTTTGGTATTTAGCTTTTCAGTTACACCGATGTCGTAACGACTTGCTATGTCTGATGTAACTTTGTGCTGCCAATCGGCACGTTGCATGGCTACTTGGCGTTGTAATTTTGAGACTCGTTTTCGCGCCTTTTTCCAACGATTAGAAGCTTTGATACCTTGTTTTCGGTTTGGGGCGCGTTTTTTTCTGAGCTTCTTTGACTCTTGTTTGACTTTCTTTTCAGCTACTTGGGTAAATCTAGGATTAGATATTTCTTCAAATTTATTACCATCAAAACAGGTAATAGCAGTAGCAGTACCCAAATCAAAAGCAACTATTGAATCATATTCTAAGTCAGACAAAGATCCGAACTTTGTTTCTTCAACTAAAACATTACAAGTAAAACTAGCAAACCATTGTCTTTTACTTGGCTTGTAAACAATAGTCAAGGTAGTCGGAGTTTCCCATGATTTAGCTTTTCCTCTCATGTTGAGGGTTATACCTAAATCATTAAGAGTAACTGTGCCATGTTTGCCATTAGTCTCAGCTTTCCATCCAGATTTAGAGCTATATGTCCAACCTGAGTAATTTCTAATTGACTTGAACTTTGGCAGACCTCTTAAGCCTCGGAAGAAAGAATTGTAGGCTAAGTCAACTCGTTTAACTGTTGATTGCAAAGTTTGAGAATGCATTCTTGCAAATTCAACCCATTCTTTTTTGAATGCTGGTAAACAGTTTTGCTGTTCAAAATAATCAACAGCTTTCTGGTTTTTCTTCCATTCAAAACGACGGTGAGCGATACAGGCATTATAGAGATAGCAATGAAGACGACGAGCAGCAAACAATTTTCTTTCTTGAGTTTTGTTTGGGTACAGTCGAAATGTGTATCTTCTAAGTGCCATCTGTGATTTAATAGCCGATATGATTGAGTCGATCTAGCAAGTTGATAAAATCAGTCGCAGTCATGTCAACGATTTTAGTAAGTATCGCTTTGAAACGGATGAAGATGACCAATGGCTCGAATTTACCACGACCATTAATCAACCTCAGTAGAGATAACAAGGCTTAAGATGGCAGTACCGACAGTTATGAATCTAGTTGGCTACTAACTTTAATTTCAGAGTAATCTGCCTATTTAACAAAAAGTACTAAAGATAGATAAGATAACTGGTTATTCTTTTAGATTTTTATTTAAGCGTTTAAATAATTAGGGTACATAAGTACCCGTTGCACTCGCGTTTAATCCTACTCTATAGTCAAAAGTGAGCAAGTTTTGAGCAATATAATTTCGCTGTGGCTTCGACTGTAACTGTGAGAGTCTTAGGTCGCGAGCCATGGGAAGCAATGCGGATGAAAGGACTTGAACCTTCACGTCCGAAGACACTAGAACCTAAATCTAACGCGTCTACCAATTCCGCCACATCCGCAAATCTATCAATGAGGTTGCTTTTTGGCAACGATATCAATAATAACAGATATAAAACATAAAGCAAATAATTTATAAAAAATTACAAGCTTTCCTTTGGCGATCGCGTTCTGGCTCTTGCCAAGCATAGCTAAAATGGCTCATAGAATTGACTTCGGGAGTCGCTTTACGTAAGGCTTCTATTTGAGCTTCTAAGGGGGGATGCTGACGATACACTTGACCCCAAGCACCAGCCAAAGCCGGAATTACGGTGGTAGTCGGGTAGGCGGTTTTTAGGACTGTTTCCACCTCGTCTGTAACACAATAAGTTTCTCCATCGCAGACAGCATAAGCCATCGGATGCCATTCTAAATCTGTGGGGAACTTATCCCAAGCTTGAAGACGAGAGTCAAAACCCTTTTTACCCACCAAACGATTGGCATCGGGAAAAAATACTGCTCCCGCAGGAAGATTTCTATTTTGCGCGGGACGAGCAGCAAAAGAGAGAAAATCGATAATTCCCTGTGCAGCGTGAGCGACAGCAAAAAACCAAAGGTCTCGTTTCAAACTTCTACGACGAGATTCAAGAGTTTCTTTATCATCGGGAAAATTACGACGACCTTGCCATTTAGCATTAACTTCTTGAGGAAATTGCCGATCGAGTGCCTGAAGATCCGAGGTAGTTAGAGTACCAGTTTCGACATACTTTTTAATCATTGCCAGTCCTTTTTTGTTGCTAGCACGATTGTAGAGAGCATTGAGAGAGGACTGACTATAAATCCAAAGATCGCGTACATTATAAACATAAGATTGCCCGCCAATACCACGGGGATAGCGGATATAATCAAACAAAATACCGTCTGGCTGGCGTTTTAGGACGGCTTGAACCAAATTATAATAATCAGTCTGTGCCTGTCGAGAATAAGGATCGATAAAAGCCTGAGAGCGATCGTGAACAAAAGTGAGACTGTCCTGACCCTTACCATTACGAGCTAAGGCTGATTGGCGATCGCTACGCTGGGCATAAGTATAGCCAAAATTCATAGTGAATAACCAAGCATAGACTTTTATCCCTCGCTGGTGTGCCTTGTCGATTGTTTGCTGCAATAGATCGACATTTTCTCTGCCAGGGGAGCTTACTACTGGATTCCAGGGGGTAGGATTGTCACCTGCTGGTAACAAAACTTGACTATCATAAAAGACTTCCAGATGTACTTTGTTATATCCCAGATTGACAATACGGTCTAGAACGTAATCTATCGAGCCTGGACTGGCATCACAAGGATATAACCGCAACCAAATAGCCTGTTCTTCGGGCCAGGTTTGACTACGGCATAGCTGAAGCATTTCCCTGTGCTTTTGGACGATGGCATCATATTTTTGGCTCGCCGTCGGATCGTCTTCTACAGAAGCCTTGAGTAATTTTTCTTTAGCTTCTACTTCTTCGGGAGCAAATTGACAGTAAGGTCCAACCGCAGCTTCTCCCGATTTCATCCCCCAAGGACTAAGTATGTTAAGCGAGGCAAAAAAGGTACTAGTGAGAATTTTCAGAGGTAGAGAGCGTAGCATTATTTTGGATGCAGTAGGGGAAGTTGGATGAGATGAACGATGATGGTTTTGCTGTTTAAACCGATAAATCAATTTCTGCTGGGGAACGGTTGCTAAATTGCTTTATGATAATATATTTTTACTTTTGTTGTTCATCCTCAATACTACTCAATACTTACCTACAGTAACTACATCAAAGATTAAAATAAAGATTAAAATCTCGGTAATTTACTGATTTTTGGCTAAATTTTTGCAGTCAAATTGTCGGCTGGGGATTTTTCACCATAACCAACACGTGGCGATATATATACTCGATACCGCAGTTGGGGCAATTCCAAAATCTGACACAAATGGCGATAATCTACCCTGGAGAAACAGAGCAGATAGTGATGTTGAAATATTATTGTATGATGCTAGTGAAACGATTCAATTGAGCGATAAAGAGGTTGTGGATAGTTTACCGTAAGTTAGGGGCGATCGCCTAATCTGGATATCCAAAGAAAATAGCGATACTCTAAAGTTTTTAGGGAAATTTTCTTTCGGGCTCAGAAGCATGATGAATGTCGGTGGAAGTATCTACTCGGTCTGGTTCTGGAGCGACTCCTATAAGTAAAGTAACTAAGATTAAAATTAAACTTACCGCTATCTCGAACTTAATAATTTGATTTGAGTTAGCATGTTGCTCGTTTCTTGGCTGAGTTGTAGTAGCTAAAGCTTCTTGAATCATTATTGCTTCGTAATCGTAACCCTGACAACTCCCCAAGCTGGAGTTCATCATGTAGTCAACCGTTCCCTGCCGTGAAACGGCAGGGCTTGCGGTTGACCGCATTCCGCGGTCAAAAGATTCGTGAGGGTCGGAACTGAAAGATGTATGGCTATTTTTTGAATGTGGCATGGGATTGTTGTTGGCTATTGATTCAATAATTCAATACGCTGGCTTTTATGTTTTGATGCCAATAGGTTACAAAGCGATCGAGAAGAAGTAGAGATTTAATTATTAATCAATCGAACAATGATGCAAGATCGAGATCTGTTTATTCCTGGCCGTCTTTGTCTGTTTGGAGAACACAGTGATTGGGCAGCTCAATATCGTCAGGTCAATTCGGCTATAGAGCCTGGTTACGCTATTGTTGTGGGAACAAATCAAGGCATCTGGGCAAGGGTACAACGGCATAAAAATTTGCAATTTAAGACCGTGAATTATCCGCAAACTCTCGAATTGGCTATGGAGCAAGCTTTGTTATTGGAGATGGCAAAGACTGAAAATTTTTATAGCTACATAGCGGGAGTGGCTTATCAGGCTTTGCTTCATTATCAGGTTGGTGGTTTGGCTATCGATAATTACGAGATGAACCTACCCCTCAAAAAAGGTTTGTCATCCAGTGCAGCAATCTGCGTTTTGGTAGCGAGGGCTTTTAATCAACTTTACAATCTAGATCTGAGTCTGACAGAAGAGATGGACTTGGCTTATTGGGGGGAAAGAACGACTCCCAGTCAGTGTGGCAGGCTAGATCAGGCTTGTGCCTACGGTAGTCAACCTATTTTGATGACTTTTGATGGCGATCGCCTGCAAATCGAGCCGTTAACAGTAGGTAACGATCTTTATTTAATTATTGTCGATCTAGCTGGCGCAAAGGATACTCAGAAAATACTAGCTCAACTAAATCAGTGCTACCCCTTCGCTAAAAATCCCCTTCAAGCTAAGGTGCAAAATTATTTGGGCAATCTCAACGCTAACCTGGTGCAACAGGCTATATATGCTCTAGAACGGGGAAATAGTGCAGAAATTGGCAGTTTAATGATTCAAGCACAAGCTGAATTCGATCGCTACTTAATACCTGCTTGTCCCAGTCAACTAGAAGCACCACTATTGCATCAATTGCTCAACCATTTGCCCCTAAAACCTTATATCTACGGCGGTAAAGGGGTGGGTTCGCAAGGAGATGGTACCGCCCAGTTTATCGCCCGCGATCGCGACCGTCAAATAACAGCAATGTCTCTTATTCACAGAGATTTTCCTCAAATGCAATGTTATAAGTTAAACATTCCTCAAACCAAGCTAGTAGTAAATTAGAGTACAAATAACCTCAACTAAATCAATAAATATAGCTACCATCTATGTCTTATTTCTCTTGGATTCTCGCTGCTAGTACAGAAATCGAGCTAGTCAGTCCGATTGTAAAATTAAACCATCTATTGGAAGGCTTATTACTAGAGGTAGTTGGACTGTTAAAAATTATTATCGAATGTCTTGCCCTGCTAATTTTGACCTTTGCCATAGTTAAAGCATTACGGGAGTTGGTTTTGCGCAAAAGAAGGATGGATCGAGAAGCAAAACTAAATAAAGTTAGATTGGATTTGGGGGTGGCATTAGCCTTATCTTTAGAATTTCTCTTGGCAGCAGATATTGTTGCTACCGCAGTTTCCCCCAGTTGGGATGCATTGGGTAAACTTGCAGTTATCTCAGCAATACGTACATTCCTCAATTTCTTCCTAGAAAAAGAAGTAAAAGATTTAGAAGAAGAAAGATTAATAAATTCTCAACCTAAAAAAATTTAAACTTTTGAGAGACTTAGATCTAAATAACTATACTGCTTCCTATCTTTATTAGTATTAAACAGACAGATAGGAAAGAAGATTTTGCCGTAAGGATAGCTCAATTATTGGCATCAACAACTTGAAGCCGATCTACATTAATCTGAATCTTCTCTGGAGTTGGGTCTTTGGCTACCTCTTCTGGATGCTGAGACTCAAAATCAATTACACCCGAAATTTCCACAGTTGTATCGGGATTATAGGGAAAATCAGCTTCTTGAAGTTGAATTGTAATTTTATTAGTGCCGTCGGTGAAAATATAGTCTGTTTCCCCTGGTTGTTGAGCGATAATTTTGCCCTGTAAGGTTACTTCTTGTCCTTCAACGGGATTATCTAAAATAGAAGCAACAGTGGCTATTTGAGTTTGACTCAAAGCTTTGCTGCTAAACACAATTCCAATACAAGATAATATAGTCAACCACAATCTAAATTTCATTTTTCTATATCTTAAATTGATTAGGCGATGAATGTGGACATTGAGACTAAATCTGTCTGATGTCAACTAAGATTTAGTTATACGCTCATTTTAAGCAATTAATGTGATATTTTAGGTAAACATCTTGGGGTAGATTGTGTTTTGAGTCATAAAAATAGCGAACTAGATAGATGCCCCTAGAGCGATCGCCACGATAAAAAGATTTTTATCTAAAGACAGGGAAATATAATAGAGAGTGAAATTTTCCCAATAACTACATGAAAAATCGCTACCAAGAATCAATTATCGGATGTCTTTTAGGGACGGCGGTTGGCGATGCTTTGGGACTACCATATGAAAAATTATCTAGAACTAGAATTTATAAGTCACATACACCAATCAAGGGTCATAGTCTAGTTTTAGATAAGGGAATGATTTCTGACGATACAGAGCATCTTTGTATGAGCGCGCAATCTCTAATTGTTTCAGGAGGAGATCCCACAAAATTTACTCATTATTTAGCTTGGCGGTTACGGTTTTGGTTGTTAGGTTTTCCTGCGGGTATTGGTTTGGCTACTCTAAAATCTTGCTTGAGGCTATTGCTCGGTTTTTCTCCTCAAAAAAGCGGTGTCAACTCAGCTGGTAATGGTGCAGCTATACGGAGTGCAATTATTGGAGTTTGTTATGGCAGCGATCCGCCAAGACTCATGGCTTTAGTTAAGGCTTCTACCAATATTACTCACGACAATCATAAAGCAGAATTAGGGGCGATCGCTGTAGCAGTAGCTGCTTATTTGGCTTCTTCTGGATCTTTCGTCGCCCCCGATGACTATTATCAAACGCTCCAGAAATTTCTGGCATACTCTTCGACCAAATTAACCGATCTAGAAATATCGGTGTTCTTGTCTTTGATCGAGCAAGTTTGTACTAGTGTCAAACAACAAGAATCAGGAGTAACTTTTGCAGCTAAATTAGCTAATAATAAAGGTATTAGTGGTTATATTTATAATACCGTTCCCATTGTGATTCAGGTTTGGCTGAGAAATCAAGACAATTATTCTCAAGCTGTTAGAGAAATAATTTATCTGGGAGGAGATACCGATACCACGGCAGCTATTTTAGGGGGAATTATTGGTGCATCCGTAGGTGTTTCTGGTATTCCTCGAAAATGGTTAGACGATCTGATTGATTTTCCTCGTAGTGTTGCTTGGATGATATCTTTGGGAGGACGATTGGCTCTAACTTGCGAAACAAATATAGCTCAACCACCATTACCTTTAGCATTTTATTGGCTTCCTCTGCGCAATCTAATCTTTCTGATTGCGATCTTGTTTCATGCTTTTTATCGTTTGTTACCACCCTATTGAAGTTGTCGCAGTAGGTTAATCGGTGTTTGGCAAGTCTAGTCGATCGCTCGTGAGTAGTGAGTAGCAAGTAGCAAGTAGCCCCCTTCGGGGATAAACAAGTAGCAAGTTAATAAAATAAAATACGTATTGCTAATATTTGTGAGAGGCTGGCAAACAAAAAAAATAGGAACGCGATTAAACGTCCCTAATAACATCCAAAATTTATAGTCAGTGTCAATTGATCAGGTATACCAAGACAAATAACACTAACCAAATTACATCGACAAAGTGCCAGTAAATCTCTGCTGCTTCGAGACCAAAATGACTGGTACTAGTATAATGACCGGGCTCGCGCGATCGCCAGATAACACAGAGAATTAATAACACCCCTGTAGTTACGTGTAAACCGTGAAATCCAGTCAAGACATAAAAGCAACTGGCAAAGAGGTTAGTAGTTAAACTAAATTCAGCGTTAAAGTACTCATAGGCTTGTCCGCCCAAAAAGAGCGCGCCCATCAGTGCGGTAAGAGCTAACCAAGTTTGCAAACCTTTGACATCATTTTTCTTGATCGCTTTTTGCCCTTCGTGCATGACAAAACTACTGGCTACCAGGATAGAAGTGTTGATAATTGGCACTAGTAATTCTAATTCGGGCATTCCTTCTGGAGGCCACACGGGCATAATTGCCCGATAAATTAGCAGGGCAGCAAAAAACCCTAAAAAGGTCATACTATCGGAAACTAGAAAAACATAAAGACCAAACATCCGATGATCGGGATGTTCGTGATGTCCGTGTGCTGTTTCTTGTTCGGCAGCGATCGCTATTTGTGTTTTGTTATCTACAGTTGAACCTTGCATATTAAATTGACTAATTTTGCTCTAATTGGTTGGCTTTGGTGGTTGGTAGTCAGTGGTTATTAGTTAATTGTCGAGATCGGCAAGAAACAATAAAAGAGGGAATTGAGACTTAGCGTCAACACAAATTATTTTTTTGGCTACTGCTTCGATCCTCGTTCCCTCATTTTCGCTCCTTCATATCTTTTAACTACCTTCAGCGGTGACTGCTGCCAACATTTCTTCTACATCTTCCTCGCCGTCTATACTTTCGGTATCGATACCGTAATCATAGGGACCAGCCCACAATACAGGCTCTTCCTCAAAGTTTTCGATGATTGGAGGAGAAGCAGTTTGCCATTCTAAGGTCAATGCGTGCCAAGGGTTACGGGATGCTTTTTTCCCTTTCAACCAACTCCAAATAACGTTGATGATAAAAGGAAAAGTAGACAATGCCAAAATATATGATCCAATGGTACAAATCGTGTTTAGAGTGTGAAATTGAGGATCGTAAAGGGCGATACGACGGTTCATTCCTTGTAAGCCTAACTGGTGCATCGGTAGGAAAGTAATATTAAAACCGATATAGGTCATGACAAAGTGAATTTTTCCCCAAGTTTCGTTTAACTGCCGTCCAGTCATTTTGGGAAACCAATGATATACCCCTGAAAATAAGGCAAACACCGAACCACCAAAGAGGACGTAGTGGAAGTGCGCTACTACAAAGTAGGTGTCGTGAACGTGAAGATCGAAAGGCGCTGAAGCCAACATCACTCCACTCAAACCACCGATTAAGAACAACGAGACAAAGCCCATGCCAAATACCATGGCACTGTTGAGACTGATTTTTCCGCCCCAAATCGTCGCACACCAGCTAAATACCTTAATACCTGTAGGTACGGCAATGACCATCGTAGTTGCCATAAAGAACATTCTCAACCAGCCAGGAGTCCCACTAGAGAACATATGGTGCGCCCAAACAATCAGACCGAGGAAACTGATTGCCAGACTGGAATAGGCGATCGCTCGATAGCCAAAGATGGGTTTGCGGGCATGAACTGGTAAAACCTCGGAAATGATGCCAAAAAAGGGCAAAACCATGATGTATACCGCAGGATGGGAGTAGAACCAGAACATATGCTGATAAACTACTGGATCGCCACCCCCCGCAGGATTGAAAAATGCCGTACCTGCAATCAAATCAAAAGAAAGCAAAATCAAGGCTGCTGCTAATACAGGGGTACCAAGTAAAATCAAGCCAGAAGTTGCCAGCATCGACCAGCAAAATAGAGGCATACTGTGAATGTCCATATCGGGCATCCGCATCAACAACATGGTGGTGAGGAAATTAATTCCCCCAAACAGAGAAGATGTCCCTAAGAGCAATACGCTCAAGATCCAGATCTCTTCGCCCCACGTTCCAGTAACTAAACTTAGGGGTGGGTAGGATGTCCAACCAGCCTGGGCTGTTCCCGATTCGAGGAAAAAGCTAGAGAGGAAAAATATCCCTCCAGGGGGAATCATCCAAAACGCCACCGCGTTGAGACGAGGAAATGCCATATCTTCTGCCCCAATCATTAGAGGAATTAGATAGTTGGCAAATCCAGCCCCCGCAGGAAGAATCCAGAGGAACAACATAATCGAGCCGTGCATGGTCATGGCCTGATTATAAAAATCGGGTTGAATAAAATCGGGATCGGGGGTGCCAAGCTCTGTCCGCATTACCTCTGCTAATGCGCCACCGATAAAGTAAAAGAAGAAAGCAGTGGTTAAATATTGAATACCAATTACTTTGTGATCGGTACTAAATCCAAAGTAGTCCTGCCACTTTCTTTGGGGATGTTCGTTGTGTTCCTCTGGTGTAGTTGGAACACTTTTTTCTAAGGTTGTACTCATTCTTTAGATAATCTAAAAATCTACTCGCTCTTTTTTGATAGTTACGGCTTTGGGCTGGAAATTTTAGTCGGTTGAGTTAGGGCAACTATTGGCATTGATAAGAATCAACCAGAGTTAAATTTTGTAATTTGCTAGCATAACCCAACCATAATTTGCTCTAGGCTAGCGACTTCTTAAGGTTGCAATTGTGCCAAAGCATCTGAATCTACTCCTATGTCTGCTGCATAGGGAGCTAAAAATTCTTCATCAGAAGCAGGCTGAGAATTGACTGCAACGGAAGACTCATCAAGATCGTCGTTCATGGCGAAGGTGTTGTCTTTAATCCATTGCTCGTAATCTTCTTGGCTCTGTACGTAAAGCTGGGTTTTCATCCCGCCATGGTAAGCGCCACATAACTCCGCACAGACAATCGGATATTGCCCGATTTTATTGGGAGTAAAAACTAAATCAGCCTCTCTTCCTGGAATCACATCTTGCTTGATTCTAAATTGAGGTAGCCAAAAGGCATGAATTACGTCTCCCCCAGTCATATTTAGGAATACTGGGCGGTCTACAGGAACGTGCATTTCTCCTGAGATTACTCCGCTGTCTGGATAGGTAAAGATCCAGGCATATTGAATGCCATTTACCTTAATCTCTAAAGGTTCTATGTCTTGGTTTGAGTCTGGTGAAATCCCCAGACCCAAAGCGACGTGTTTGTGGTTGGGGTCTAATGCCACTAACTTTGAGTGATTATGATTATGAGCTAGTTGAGGGCCAGAATCTCCCGACACCATTGGATCTAGTCCTCCCATGCTGTTATAAACTTCAAAACTATAAATGGCCAAGATAAAGACAATTACGGTAGGAATTGCCGTCCAGACAATTTCTAGGGGGACGTTACCTTCTACTGGAGGACCATCGGTGGTATCTCCCCGACGACGGCGAAACTTAAATAAGCAGTAGACTAGCACGCCTTCTACAAGCAGAAATAATCCTGTAGAAATAGTCATCATGAAGTTAAACAGTCCGTCTACTTTTTCTGCATCAGCAGACGCTGCTATGGGTAGTAGTCCATGGTTTTGACCGTACCATAGACTGATGAGGGTCATTGCTACTCCTGCGATCAGGGTAATTATGTTGCTGGGAATATTCACGTTTGAGATTGGGGTTAGGGTTTTCTGAGGCTAATTAATAATTAACAGTAGCCTGTGGGTATTTCACCGTTGCCACTATTGCCAATTTATTACTTACAAACAGAATTTGTTGATGGAATTAAATACTAAAATTTCAGCCACAAAATATTTTTTGTCTATTTATTAGAGTAAAACAAATTTCTTCTGGATACACAGATAGGATAATAAAGTTATTTTAAATTACTAATTTCTTTAGCTTTTATTTGGGATCGGTAAAACTTAGATAAGGAGGTTAGTCTATAAGCATAAGACAACCAGTCAAACTTAATTTTTTCTTTATAAATTTTAGATTTTGTAACACAGATTAATAACTCAATCTGAAGAATATCTAAAAAGATAAAACTATTAGAAAAAGGCCGTTAGAGTAAAGAAAGAAAGTGTAAAACGATCGGTAAGAAAAAATATAGTTTGAAATGATTCTCAATCGCGGAGGTTTGCCCTTCAGCATCGTCTTTACCAATAAAGGTTATCAAATCTAATCTTTGTGATCTAAATCAAGTTTTATCTCGTTTACCTTAGTTGACTTAAGTATGACCGAATCTGTATTTCAACCAACCATCAGCAGTAGTAAACAAGCGTCTCAACCATTGGTATGGATACGTCGTTTAATTTGGAAAATTGCGATCGCCACTTTACTTCTAATGGCTGTCGGTAGTGCCACTAGAGTAATGAATGCAGGGTTGGCCTGTCCTGATTGGCCGCTGTGTTACGGTCAACTCGTACCAACGCGACAAATGAATTTACAAGTATTTCTGGAATGGTTTCATCGTCTAGATGCTGCTTTGATTGGCTTTAGTGCGATCGCCTTATCTGGTTTATCTTGGTGGTATCGTAAAGAACTACCTGGTTGGCTACCGTGGACTGCTAGCTTTGCCCTGTTTCTAATTGTTTTTCAGGGAATTTTGGGCGGACTGACTGTCACCGAACTGTTGCGTTTTGATATCGTTACTGCCCATCTCGGCACGGCACTACTATTTTTTAGTACCCTAATTGTGATGGGGACAGCATTACTACCCTACCAAGGAACAAAAGTAGCAGGAAAGCTAGGCTGGATAGGTTTGGGCGCGGGAATCTTAGTTTATTTGCAAAGCATTTTAGGCGGATTAGTCGGTTCTCGTTGGGCATTACATCAGTGTTTTGCAGGGTCGCAATTATGTAGCGTCATGAATGCTCATATTTTAGGAGTCGTCCCCCCCACCCTAGCGGTTATTGCCGTGGTTTGGTTTGCTTGGAAAACCCCTGGTTTACACAAACAGCTAAGAATGTTAGCCAATTTAGCAGCAGCACTAGTTAGTTTACAAATTTTACTCGGTGTTGCCACCTTCAAATTACACCTACAGGTTGAACCCTTAACCGTTACCCATCAAGCAGTAGGAGCAACTCTCTTGGGAGTATTAATTGCTTTTACCGTTCTAGCAATGCGCGATCGCTCCTTAGCCTAGCCCAAAAATTGCAGTAATTAATCATCGGCTATTTAATGTCAAAAAATCAACCCCACAATAATCTAACCCCTAACGCAATTAAAGCTTCTCGTTAATCTCTGAGAAATCACTCGACACAGAATAGAAATCAATTTTAGGAACAATCATAATGACAGGGACAAGTATCGCTCGTAGTAATCAAAGCTTGGCTGAAATAATCAAAAGTTATTACCAACTAACTAAACCTCGTATTATTCCCTTGCTCTTGATAACTACCGCAGCCTCAATGTGGATCGCTTCCGATGGTCGGGTAGATCCATTCTTATTGTTAATTACTTTACTAGGAGGAACATTCGCAGCAGCTTCGGCACAGGTATTAAATTGCATCTACGACCGAGATATCGATTACACGATGACGCGGACGCGGAAACGTCCCATACCTTCAGGTAGAGTGCAACTGTCTCACGCCTTGATTTTTGCTGCTGTTTTAGGAGTACTTTCATTTTCTTTATTGGCGGTTTTCGCTAACTTGCTCTCCGCATTACTGGCTTTGTCTGGCATTATCTTCTATATGCTGATCTATACCCATTGGCTAAAACGCTACACTACCCAAAATATTGTGATTGGCGGTGCAGCAGGGTCAATTCCACCTTTAGTTGGTTGGGCTGCGGTCACAGGAGATTTGAGTCTGATTCCCTGGTTATTATTTGCTATTATCTTTCTTTGGACTCCTCCACACTTCTGGGCTTTAGCACTAATGATTAAAGAAGACTATGCAGAGGTGGGAGTACCAATGTTACCCGTAGTTGAAGGAGAAGAAGTAACCGTAAAACAAATCTGGGTTTACACTTGGCTAGTAGTTCCCTGTAGCTTGCTGCTAATGTATCCTCTTGGTAACTTAGGAATAGTCTATGGCGCGATCGCACTTTATCTTGGGTATAAGTTTCTCTATAAGGCTTGGGAATTAAAACAAGACCCAACTAACAATCAACTAGCCCGTGGTATGTTTAAGTATTCCATCTTCTATATGATGCTCTTGTCTGTGGCAATGATTATCGATACTTTGCCTCTAACTCATCAGTTGATGGGAATGATCTTTACCTGCGGTGGATAAGTGTATTAGCGTTCCCCAGGATGTCGATCTCTAGCAAGCTTGCATTAATTTACCTTTTATCATCAGACCCAGGCAGTACAAAACTGCTTGGGTCTAAATTTATAGTCTATTGCCAATAACTGTAGAGACGTAGCCCTAAAGGACTCGTGCTCGTCTAACGACTTGTGCCGCGAAGCCCTAAAGGACTAACTTCGTGTCGCAAATCCTTTAGGGCTTGCGCAACCGCATCGCATGCTACGTCTCTACGAATTCCTAACTACTAACTACTAACTAACTAGCTATCTTTTCAGTTTCTGGTTTAGTGGCTATATAGTTTGCTAGTTGGATTTTGATTTGTTCGCGAACAATAAAGCGATACTCGCTAAAATGTTCTAGGTAAGCACAAAGAGTCAAATAAATCTCTAGTTCTCGGGGTTTTTTAATCAGGACTCTAATTAAATTGCGCCAAAACAGCCAGCGAACTTGTGCTAGAACTCCCTGTTTCCACAAAAGCAAGCTGAGGGCGCGGATCGTTTTCCAGTTTGGTCTTAGAGACTTGGCATTTTTGGCATCGCCTAACTTCATATAGTAGTTAAAGATGCGGTTGAGATATGCCACTGGATCGTATAGTTGCCAAAAAGCATTGACATATTCGGTCGCAATTTCTTCAATCGACCTGGTAGGGACAAAGTTCATCAGTGTCGTCTGGTTAATATTCCCGCTGGCGCTGAGCAATCGACCTTCTTGTTCGAGGCGATTCCATAAAGCAGTATTTGGTAAAGCCTGAAGCATACTAAACATTGCCAGAGGAATTTGTGTTTGTTCGACAAACTGGACGATGCGATCGCCTGCATGGGGTTTTTCGCCGTCAAAACCAATAATAAATCCTGCCATTACTTGCATACCCGCTCTCGTAATTTTATCAATGGACTCGGTCAGGGGATCGCGAGTATTTTGGAATTTGCTAGTTAAAGACAGACTTTCTCGATCTGGAGTTTCAATACCCAAGAAAACTTTTTTAAAGTTGCATTCCACCATCAACTGCATCAGTTCATCATCTTGAGCTAGATCTACTGAAGCCTCAGTAGTTAAGCTAAAAGGATATTGCTTCTGTTGCATCCAAACTTTTAATTCTTTGAGCAATAATTTGACGTTGCGCTTATTGCCAATAAAGTTATCATCGACCATAAATACTGCCCCACGCCAGCCTAAATCGTAAATCCGCTCTAATTCAGATATTAGTTGTTGGGGGATTTTGGTACGGGGTTTGCGTCCGTACATCACAATGATGTCGCAAAATTCACATTGAAACGGACAACCACGAGAAAATTGAATCGGCATAGTGTCGTATGCCTTCATCTCTAATAAATCGTATCGGGGTATCGGAGTCTCTGTTACCGCAGGTTTCTCTGTCGCCCGAAATATACCACTGCGATCGCCTTTTTTTATAGCGTTAACAAACATGGGTAAAGTTATTTCTCCCTCGTCTAAGACTAAAAAATCAGCCTTGGCTGCTAATACTTCTTGTGGAGATGAAGTAGCGTATGGGCCTCCTACAGCTACTAATTTGTTTCTTTGTTTGGCTGCTGCGATTTGAGCCAGCAAGTCTTGTTTTTGCACGATCATCCCTGAGATAATAACCAATTGGGCCCAATCCCAATCAGATTCGGGAATCTCTTGAATGTTACGATCCACTAACCTAAACTCCCATTCTTGAGGGAGAATAGCTGCAACCGTAATTAAACCTAAAGGTGGCATGAGAGCTTTGCAGTCTATCAAGGCTAAAGTTTTCTCAAATGACCAGAAACTTTTAGGAAACAGGGGATATAACAATAAAACCCTCATATATGTAATGCCTCAGACTAAATTTCGCAGTAGTCTCAGCTTACCTTGTTCGACAGTCGAATCATTGTTAAAGGTTTATGTAATTATCTAATAGCAGGGTCAATCTGCCGATTGAATTCAACCCAGTCGTAGATTACTTTTGCTAAACTATGGTTGTTTATCTTAAGGAAATATAAAAAAAAATATTAAGATTAATAGAAGCAATCTTTTACAGAAAAAGTACCTAAAACTACTAAAATATAGGTCTATTCTAACTTAGACCCTCTTATCGGCATTTTTGCTGAAATAGTGTAAAAATATAGTTAGGGATCGGTAAATTCTCTGTTGTAATTCATTAAGTGTATTTACATAATAGGATAGGTAATGAAATTGTTTAATATAATATTCAACAGATAATCGCGATTTATAATGTGAATCTCGCCGATCGAACCAATTTATAATCAGCTCTTTCTAAATAGAATGAATCTAATTGAGGATTCAAATTAATGTATTTACCGTACAGTAAAAAGCAAGTTAAAAAGTAAATTTTAGCCAAAGTTAACTAGCTTATCGATCTCAAAAACCAGCCTGAAGCAAATATTTAATTAAACAATCTTTGAAGTAATTTCAGCGCGTCTTTTTACAAAACATACATAGCAAAAATTTAAACAATGTTATCTTCTCCAACACGCCCTCTAAAGCAACCTATTTTATGCTGCTATATAAACAAAACTTCCCATATCGAAGTTGCCCGAATTGCCAACGTTACTCACTGGTATTTTGAAAGAGTTATTTTTCCCGGACAACGTATAATCTTTGAAGCTCCAGCTACAGCCAAATTAGAAATTCATACTGGTACGGCTATTAGCTCGATTTTATCTGAAACCATAGATTGTCAAAAATTGCAGCTTACTACTTCTGATTTTACTCATTTAACTAGATAAGCAGAAGACCAAAAATTATAGTTTCGCTATCTTGGGGCGATCTCTCGGCTACACTCATTAAAGTGCGATCGCCAAGCTTAATAGCTTGTTAATCTTTACGCTAGGAGTGTCAAACAGACATTAATCTCATCGGCGATCGCTCATTAACCCCATCATCGGCCCCAAGATCGCCCCAAAAATAAATCCTCCTGCATGGGCCCAATATGCCACCCCAGCAGCCTCTGGCATTCCCAAAGATGCCACACTACTCAAAGCCTGTTGAATAAACCAAAAGCCCAGGAAATAAATGGCTGGAATACGTACTGTCGTCCAGATAATAAAGAAGGGCAGTAAGGTGACAATTTTGGCTTTGGGATATTTAATCAAATACGCGCCCATAACTCCAGCGATCGCCCCACTAGCACCAACAGTAGGAATAGCAGACTGCATCCCAAAGAACCAGTGAGTAAGACCTGCTAAGACACCGCAAAGCAGATAAAATAAAAGGAATTTAACATGACCGAGGTCGTGTTCGATATTGTCGCCAAAAGTCCACAAAAAAAGCATATTACCACCGATGTGGGCTAAACCACCGTGGAGAAACTGAGAAGTTATCAGTGTAAGGAGTTCTGGTACTGGTTGATCTGAGGGAATGCCATTAAAACTCGCGCTCAGTTGTCTGGGAATGACAGCATAAAGTTGAAAAAAGCCTTCAATTCCAGCACCCAAAGTCATTTGATGGAGAAAAACCACCACATTGATCGCCACTAGAGCATAAACTACAATTGGGGTGCTATTAGTGGGATTTTCGTCACTAATGGGAATCATAAGACGCTGGGTATAAGTCGGCTTGGTTGATAGTTTTTAGCTGTTGGCTATTCGCCTTTGGCTTTTATTATAGATTGTAGCCATACCGACAAAATTAATTGAATTAACTAATACCGAGCATAGCTTCTAAGGTTAGATATAGCATAGCAAAGCCACCAACCAATAAGCCGACCACAGCGATCGCCGTTACGGGATTTTTGAAAAAAGGTTTGAGTTGTTTCAAGAAAAACCAAAAAATTCCCAGAGTAAAACTAATTAAATAGCGGGGGTAGCGAGAAACGTTCTGAAAAAAGTCTTGCATTATCGTCGTAACCAAAAAATATGTATATTAACTTTTATTTATTATTCAACAATGAACTTACTATTTCAATCAACCCGTCGTCGTTTGGCTTTGTGGTATACGTCTGTAACTGCGATTTTGTTATTAATTTTTGCTATTGGGGTATATTTTTATGTCCGCAATACTTTGGTAGACCGCATCGACGATACTCTCAAACACGTGGTTGAAGTAGTCGATCGCTCTTTAGTAATTCAACCCCTGGGAGACACTAAGGGTAGATATGGGGTTAATGTTGATGCCAGTTTTAATAAAAATGTCAATGGCTTGGAAGACGACCATATCGACTTAGAATGGTACAATTCTCAAAAAGAATTAATTTGGTCTACTTTTGAACAACCAATAGACTATCCGCTTCACGTTCGTCGTAGTGGGGAAACTGTTTATCTAGATCGCGATCGCATTTTTCGCCAAATTGTCCAAAGAGTCGAACTCGACCATCGCGTCTTGGGTTATTTAAGGGTGAGTCATCCTTGGTTTGAAGTCACTAAGCCAATTAATCAGTTAACCAGAGATCTAATTATTGGTGTTAGTCTGACGATCTTATCGGTGTGGGGAATAGGTTGGTTTTTGTCGGGAATTGCCATCAAACCCGTACAAAATTCTTATTCTAGTTTGAAACAATTTACTGCTGATGCTTCCCACGAGTTACGCAACCCAATTGCCACCATTCAAACTAACGTGCAAATGGCGTTAGCCTATCCCGAAGCCGAACCGCAACTGCAAAAAAAACAGTTACAGATTATCGAACGTTTGACTCAAAAATTGGGACGTTTGGTTAACGATTTATTATTTCTGGCTCGTTCTGATAGTGGTATCGTTCAGCAGGAATGGCAACCCGTACCTTTGGACGCTTTATTGATTGAGGTAATTGAAGAACAACGCCTTGCTGCTACTCAAAAGGGTTTGTTTCTGTCACTACATATCACCGAACCCAAATTAGAAACAAAATTTAATGAAGAAGATATTTTTACCATTGCTGGAGATTGGGATCAACTATCTCGCTTGTTTACTAATCTAATTGCTAATGCGATCGAACATAGCGATCCTACAAAATCATCGGAAGATGCTGCGGTGGAGGTGGAATTAGCAATAATTAAATCTCTTCCTAAGAATATAAGAGTAAGGGAAGCAAGTCGCCAGTACGAACTACAAGTAAAGGTTGAAGACAATGGTAAGGGGATCCCCGCATCCGCTTTACCTAATATCTTCGATCGCTTTTATCGCGCCGATCCCGCTCGTTCTACTCAACGAGAAATCGATACCCCGACTGGTGCGGGTTTGGGACTGGCGATCGCTAAGGCGATCGTGGAAAATCATCACGGACAAATCACCGTCGAAAGCAAGTTAGAACAAGGAACGACTTTTACTGTCACTTTACCCCAACAAGAAGGATAGAGGAGTAAAGAACGAAGAACGAGAATTGTTAACGAAAATTGCGGTTTTAATCAAATTCTTGTTTATATGGTTGGAAACGATAATATTTAGGAATCGAGTCTAATCTAATATGCAGCCAGTAAACACCCAAACCAGAGGTGCTAACCCAAGTGGGTTCGTGACTAAGCCTGTGTTGTAGTTCTCGTCCAACTGTTTGCCACAATAGATGCTGTTGAGATTTGGGAGCATTTTCGACAAAAGAGGCAAGATGAGGATAGGCAGATGTGTCAGTAAGGGGACAAGGGACGATAAGTAGAGCATCTTTTCTTAAATTGGAAAAGGTAACTACTTCTTGAGTTGCTGACTGAAAATGCTGTCTAAAATTACTGGCATCGGGTTTGACTTTAGCTAGTTGAGTACTATCGAGCAAGACAAACTCGAAAGCTCTATTTACAGTCGATCTAGTAATTGGTGGTGTTTCCCAAAAGTAAGCCTTCATCGGTGCTTGGGCTAACAAAGAAATAAAATAGGAGCGAAAATTACTATCTTGTTGCCATAACTCGATCGCTTCTGAGTAAGTAAGTTGTCGCTCGCTTTTAAAGATAGATATTTTGTGAAGGCGATGTCTTCGGCTAGCTAGGCGATCGCGATCGATTAATTCTTGCTTTGATTTCCACATATCAATTCTAACTTTTCAACACTATTTTCCTGCACAGCATCTCAAAGTTGACAAGACTTTTAGGGCGATCGCTTTATCTCTGATTAATCCGAGCGTTTTTTCTCACTTGGTTATTTTAAGTGAGATTAATTTTACTAAGAATTATCTTTATTGCTTATTGTTAGGAGATAAAAACCTTCATTCGACACCTATAAATTTAGAGTATATTAAGTTTCAAAAATAAAACAAATATGAGTTGCCTAATTAAAAACAGGGAGATTAGGATAGGGGTAAAGCAAGCAAGTAACATTAGCGTATTAAAAAATGCTTGCCGAACCGAGAAACTCTCTATCGACTTAAAATCGAAAAATTGTTAGGGGATTTTGCCAAACACCCTTAACCATAAACGGTATTGAAGCCAATGAATTATTTAATTTTAACTATTGCAGGGATATCGATTGCCATCGGTGTCTTTGTGGGTGCATTAATTGTCTGGTTTATTTATTTTTGGCGACGGCGAGAAGTCATCGATAGTCTCATGAAGCCAGAAGATCTAGTTGGGCTGTGTGGCATTGTCGAACTGCCTTTTGATGCTGATAGCAAAGGTAAGGTAAGAGTTGATGTCAGGGGTTCAATGGTGGATTTGCTAGCCCTTACTGAAGATAAGCAGGGGTTGCAGGTAGGCGATCGCGTTTTAATTATTCAGATGCAGGGTAATAAAGTCTGGGTGACAAGACACGATTAATAGGAGTTCGGAATTCGGAATTCGGAATTCGGAATTCGGAGTAAATTTTTAAGATCTTGCCAGTATGAATGAGTTAGTTGAACATATCAAAGAAATAATTATGGAAATACAAAACAGTATAAATAATATTGAAGCACGAGAAACCATCGCCCAACTTCCGCAAGTGAGGCAAGACAGCAATGCGGACAGTCTGTTGTTTACTTTTCTCCCAGTCTCTCTGGGGATTTTTGCCACCATACTCTTAATATGGTTTCTCAATTCCTTTTTGTGTGTCTGCAAACCTAATGAAGTGGTAGTACTTTCGGGTAGAAAGCGCAAAACCAAAAGTGGGCAAGAGATCGGTTATCGAGTATTAGCAGGGGGTAGGAGTATACGCATCCCGATTTTAGAAACCATCAAACGCATCGACGTTACTACCATGCCCGTACCTGTTAAAGTAACTAATGCCTATGCCAAAGGTGGTACGCCATTAGATATTCAGGCGATCGCCAATGTCAAGATCTCCAGCGATCCGCAGGTTGTGGGTAATGCGATCGAACGTTTTCTCGATCAAGATCGTAAAGAGATTATCCGCGTTGCCAGAGAAACCCTAGAAGGTAATTTGCGGGGCGTAGTGGCTACCCTAACTCCAGAAGAATTAAACGAAAATCGGCTTCAGTTTTCCCAACGTATTGCTAGTGATGTCAGTCGAGATTTAAACAAGCTGGGTTTACAGTTAGATATCCTCAAGATTCAAACTATTTCCGATAACGTAGACTATCTTAATTCTTTGGGACGCAGACAAATTGCCATGGTAATTAAAAACGCGGAAATTGCCGAATCTGATGCCCTCACACAAGCCGAACAAATAGAAGCTAAGTGTGAAGAAGAAACTGCGGTTGCTATTACCCAAGATCGAATTATTATTCAGGATAAAGAAAACGAACTGCGAAAAATTACCGCCGAGTTAGAACAAAAAGCGCGATCCGAAGAAGAACGTACCACAGCAGCAGCCTTAGAAGCCGACGCTAAGGCGCAACAACAGTTACAGGCAGTACGGGCGCAGTTGGAAAGGTTGCGTTTGGAAGCAGATCGAGTCTTACCCGCCGAAGCAGATCGCGTGGCAAAGGGTTTACTGGCAAAGGGAGATGCAGCAGCTTTAAAAGAAAATGCCGAAGCAGCAGCCTTAGTTAATGAAATGCTCGGGGAAGTATGGCAGTCAACGGGTGAAGATGCCAAAGAATTATTCTTGATTCAGCAACTAGAAACCGTACTAGCAGAAGCAGTAGCAATACCCGAAAGATTGAAACTGGAGAAAGTTAACGTTATTGATAACGGTGATGGTAAATCCCTCGCCAGCCTCGTTAATGTCTATCCCGAAATCGTCGCCCAATTCCTCAACAGCGTTAACGACACTTTGGGTATCGATGTAATTGGCACTTTAAATTCTCAATCAAATCTCAATCAAAAAAATAATTAATGTAGAGACGTTTCATGAAGCGGTGCGACCCCGCGTCGGCGTAAGACGCAAGGGAACGCGCACCAAGACACGTCTCTACGGATCGACGATTAACAATTAGCAATTAAAACAAATGGAAATTATCGCAGCTTTATTAGGAATTTGTGGTTTGGGTACGGGTGCAGGATGGTTGATCATTCGCAATTATTATTACATTTGTCAGCCTAGCGAAATTTTAATTTTTGCAGGATCGAAGACTCCCACCCACGATGGAAAAGAAGTTGGTTATCGCTTAGTAAAAGGGGGAAGCAGTATCAGAGTACCGATGCTGGAACAAGCCTTTCGCATGGATCTCACCAATATAATTATTGAGTTAAAAGTAGCCAATGCCTATAGTAAGGGTGGTATACCCCTGACTGTAGAAGGAGTAGCCAATATTAAGATTGCAGGGGAAGAACCAACGATCCATAATGCGATCGAACGTCTGTTAGGTAAAAGCCGTCAACAAATTGAAATGCTGGCAAAGCAAACTCTGGAAGGAAACTTGCGAGGAGTATTAGCCAGCCTAACACCCGAACAGGTAAACGAAGATAAGATCGCCTTTGCTAAAAGTTTATTAGATGAAGCCGAAGACGACTTGGAAAAACTAGGGCTGGTACTAGATAACCTACAAATTCAAAATATCTCCGACGAAGTACATTATCTCGACTCCATCGGGCGACAACAACAAGCAGAATTATTACGGGATGCCCGTATTGCCGAAGCCACCGCTAAAGCCGAGTCTACTATCAGAGATTCGGCAAATAAAAAAGCCACTTCCCTCAGACAAATTAGTCGCGATCTCGAAATTGCCAAAGCCGAAGCCGAAAAAAGAATTCGCGATGCTGTTACCAAACGAGAAGCCCTAGTCGCCGAAGCGGAAGCCAAAGTGGTGGCTAAAATCGCCAAAGCCGAAGCGGAAGTGGCGGTACAAAACGAAAGAATTAAACAGGTACAACAACAGCTACAGGCAGATGTAGTCGCGCCAGCCGAAGCCCAATGCAAACAGGCGATCGCCAAGGCTAAAGGGGATGCTGCTAGTATTATTGAAGATGGAAAAGCCCAAGCTGAAGGTACGCAACGTCTTGCCGAGTCTTGGAAAGCAGCAGGGGCAAACGCTAAGGATATTTTCCTCTTCCAAAAATTAGAAACTCTAATGCAAATGATGGCTGCTGGCGTACCCGATGTAGAGGTGGAAAGCCTAACTGTAGTTGATGGTAAGGATGGCAGCAAAGCAACTCAAATTGCTTCTTTTATCGAACAGTTACGGCAAACTACAGGAGTGGATGTGACACAGGTTGCTAATAATTTAACTGGTAGCAATGGTGTTGTTAAATCAGTGAAGAAATTGGAAGCAACAGAAGCCGACGAACTGTGATTTAATGGACAATTAGTGACATCCTCCTACACTAACTCTTCGAGTATAGTGTAGGCTTCCCAACATCGCTGTTAGGCATTGCTACCCCGCGCCACTTATCTAGGCACATAGCCCCCGACAGCCCGACTTGACAGCCTATTTCTTTCCCCCAAAGTCCTTGGGTACTAAGCATTTCTATACCTCGATTACATAGTTCTTGCCCCGATGCGATATCTCTATCGACTTCGTACAGGCATTCAGGACAAGAATGGATTCTATCTTCCAATTCTTTTCTGACAGAAATGCGACAGTTTGGGCAAGTCTGACTACTTCCCCTATGGTCTACTTCTGCTACAAATACATTGCGCTTTTTGCCTACATATTTGAGTATCTGTCGAAATTGACCGAATGCAGCATCAACCGTATGCTTGCCCAAGAAGCCTTTAGCCATGAGACGGAAATCGATATCTTCTAGGAAGATACTATCTGCCATGTCACAGAGTTTATGGGCAAGCTTGAACTGGTAATCTTTTCTTTTGAAAGATATATGATTATGTAGGGCTTCTACTTTCTTCCTGGCTTTCTCATAATTGGCGGAACATTTCTGTTTTTTAGACAATCTGTGTTGTAGCACTTTCAGCCGACGATACAGCGTCTTGAAAAACTTGCGTCCAGGCTCGACAAAGCCATCGCTTGTCGCACAATATGACAACAACCCTACATCAATTCCGATACAGTGACCATGTGGTACTGGGTCGGGTATTTCCAGATCCGAACCAATAGCAATGACAGCATACCAACCCTTAGCTTTTTTGAGGATCCTGATCTGTTTGACCGCAAAACCATCAGGTATAGGTCTATGTAGATTGATTTGCACCAAACCAAGTTTGGGCAACTTAACCTGCCATCCTGTGATTGGATTGTCCTTAAACTGAGGAAAAAGTATCGACTTCATCTGCCCGTATTTTTTGAACCTCGGAAAGCCGAATCCCCTCTTTTGAAAGAAGTCCCAAGCGTCGTGCAGTCTTCTGATATTGGTTTGGAGAACCTGAGAAGGAACTGTTTTTAGCCGAGGAAATACTTTTTTAGCCTTGGGCAGATTATTTTGCTGCTGATGATACCCAGGAAAAGGATAGTCCGCAGACATAATATATTCTGACTCCAAACTACACCTATCAATAGGGCATTTGCGAGAAGCTATCCAATCTTTTAGCTCTCGAAGTGCATAGTTATAAGATACGCGACAAGTTTCAAGCCACTCCAGGAGTAGTTCTTCTTGTTGTGCATCTGGATAAATTCGATAGGTATAGTTAAGTATCATCAAATAATAATACCACATTTTAAGTTTATGGTAAATGCTAATTATAAGGGCATCGAACCCTTATAATTAGCTTGGGGGCGACTGTATCCCAACGCTAAAACATCGCCAGCCCAAACTTCGTTTGGTTGAACCTGGCTTGTTTATAGACGTGGGACTTATTCGCCCCCAAACCCCCTAGAAGTTAAATTTGTAGTGGACTGACACAGCTAATTTGAGGCATTAGAAAAGTCTCTCGCCAAGACGCGAAGGCAAGGACATGGCTTTTGAGGTTCCCTCAAAAGTTTAAATTGTCCGCGCAAAGAGAGTTGTTTGTTTGGCGTTGTTCATACCATTTCTCCTTGAAGTTGCACTTTATATTTTGAGCTTAAATCTCTCGCCAAGGCGCAAAGACAAGGACATGGCTTTTGAGGCTTCCTCAAAAGTTTAAATTGTCCGTGCAAAGGGGTTAAATTTCAGAAGAGTGCATTGTTATAGAGAATTGGTATCAGTTGAATCTATTGAACTATTTAAGACCTGTCAATCCATTAGCGTGTCTAAGCTAAAATGCTGGGTTCAATTTTGAGCTTGAAATCGATTATTCTCCCAAGCTTGGGGTTAATTTCCAAGATAAAACTTGAGATAATAAAACTTTAATGGAATTTAAGCAAATAGAGTGAACTTTTATTTAGGCTGTGCGGTCTGGTCGTTTAAAGATTGGGTGGGAAATCTTTATCCCCCCAAAAGCAAAACTTCAGATTTTTTAAATTTATACAGTCGGCGGTTTACTACGGTAGAGGGAAATACTACTTTTTATGCTATTCCCTCAAAAGCTACGATTCAAAAATGGCTAAGTCAAACTCCTACTGGTTTTAAGTTTTGTCCCAAGCTAAATCGCCGAATTACCCATCAAGGATTATTGTCACCTCGCACTAATGAGGCTTTAAGTTTTCTAGAGAGAATGTCCGATCTCGGCGATCGCCTGGGAACGACTTTTATTCAATTACCCCCCAGCTACAGTCCCAAATATTTTGCCGATCTCACTGAGTTTTTGTCCGCCTGTAGTCAGTCCAATTTATCTTTGGCTTTGGAAGTACGACATCTCGATTGGTTTAAACCAGATTATAGCGATTGCTTAAACAGTCTTTTAACTAAACTTAATCTATCTAGAGTATTACTCGATACTCGTCCAATTTATAATTGCCCAGACGATCCCCAAGTGGGATCGTCACGTAAAAAGCCCCAAGTTCCCCTTCAGACAACAATTACTGGGGATATCGGTTTTGTTCGTTTTATCTCTCATCCCAACCTACAGTATAATCAGTCTTACCTAAAACAATGGGCTAACGATGTCAGTACCTGGTTGAATCAGGGGAAAACCATCTATTTTTTTGTTCATTGTCCCCAAGAGGCGCGATCGCCTGATACGGTTAAATATTTTCAGTCTTTATTAGAACAGCGGGACTGCAACTTACCTGCATTACCCTGGAATGAACTCGATCCCCGACCTACTCAGTTACGTTTATTTTAAGACTGGTGAACAGCTAAATATTCCATCCTAAATCTAAAATAGTCAAACAGCTACTTTGTAAATAAATGTAAAATTAATTTCCCCAACTGAAATATTAACATTTTATAAAGTTTATAATTAAGATGGATTAAGTTGGTAGGCAAAAGTAAGTTTAATTTACTTAAGTCCAAATTTACGACTCAATCAAAATATTGCTTAACAGTTCTATAAAAATAGCTTAGAGGCATTGTATGGCTGACTCTGCCTCTACGTTTTTATCTAGGCTGTACTTTGATGAGTTAACTACCATAAAATACTCTACTTTAAAGAATTTGGCTAGATTCTTGTTACTAATAACAACTGTTAACTTAAAGAAAATTAACAATAGGGTGAAGCAACAAAGCAGAATGGTTTTGGTAAGTAAAAAATATTGTAGGCATTGAATCAGGCATTGACCGACTATCTTTCCAGGCTAAAATGAAAGATGTGGTTGCAAAGAGCTAGTGTTAGATATTAAGCTAAGTAACCTTTGCAATCCCAATTTGCGACTCAACTACAATATTGCTTAACGGTTCTATATGGTTGACATTAGGGGTGTTGTTTGGCTGACAACGCTCCTAATTTTTTGCGTTTTTTCAACTAAGATATAGATTAGTGGTAAATAACCTCTAATGTCTTCCGTAAATATACTTGAATTTTAGATCGATTTAACCTTTTTCTTGTAAAGTTTTGATGAACTTGTGCGCGATTAGCCCCATAAGCTTTACCTAAAATTTACATAAATCCCTAGCCAGCTCAGAAACACTGGTTTGTTCGTATTTTTCAAATGGTTGATGTATCCAGGGATTTTCGGATAAATAATCAACATAATAATCGGGTATTTCCACCGAAGCAGCCTTATACCAAATTACAGCAGTACGAATATCGCTGATATTTTCACCATAATTAGCCCGCAGCCAATTGAGAGACTCGATCAAACTAATTCCAGAATCTACCAAGTCATCTACCAAGAGAATGCGATCGCCAAGGGGATGAATTGAGGAAAGATGTTTAGAAAACTTAATTTCACCGCGTTCGCGATTGTCCTTTCCGCCATAAGAAGCAGTAGACAAAATAGCCAGGGGGCGATCGTATAATCGACAAAGAATATCACCAACTCGCAAGCCTCCTTTTGCCAAACAAACAATTTGGTTAAATTGCCAGTTAGACTGATAGATCTTGACAGCTAGAGTTTCAATTTTATGATGATATTCTGACCAAGTGATGTGTAAATCTGCCATAAAAGTATAGGGACGTTAAAAAATTGGATACTAGCGAAAAGCCGATAGACCGCGAAAAGCTTAACTTTACAACCAAATTGGCGTATGGTTCGGGAGACATGGGCCCTGCGATTACGGCTAATATTTTAGTATTTTTTCTGTTATATTTCTTCACTAATGTGGCGGGATTACCTGCGGGATTAGCAGGGAGTATTTTGGCGATCGGCAAAATTGGCGATGCAATTAACGATCCGATCGCGGGAATCTTAAGCGATCGCACTCGGACTCGTTGGGGTAGACGGATTCCCTGGATGTTGTTTGGGGCGATTCCCTTTGGAATTTTCTTCTTTTTGCAGTGGATAGTGCCAAAGTTTAGCGAAGATCCCAGCGTTAATAACTGGTATTTGTTTGCCTACTACGTAGCGATCGCTATCCTGTTCAATTTAGCCTATACCGCCGTCAATTTACCCTACACCGCTTTAACTCCAGAACTAACCCGAGACTACAACGAACGCACCAGCCTCAATAGTTTCCGTTTTGCCTTTTCTATTGGTGGCAGTATTTTATCTTTAATCTTAGCAACGGTTATTTTTGCAGCCTATCCTGATAATCCTCGACAACAATATTTAGTTTTAGGATTAGTTTCAACTTTAGTCTCAATTATTGCTATTTTATGGTGTACCTTTCGGATTCAGGAACGGGGTGCATCACCTTTATTGCAGCAACAGGGCAAAAAAATCCTGGGCTTTATTTTAATTGCTGTAGCTGTATCGAGCGTCATCTATGGTGTCGCTCAACTAACTAGCAATCAACAAGTTAGCGTCATAGGAATTATTGGTCTTTTATTGGGGTTACAGTTTATTGGCTTTGGTCTAAGCTTAATTTTGGCAAAGACTGAATCTCATCTAAACAGCAAGGAGGCGATCGCAGCCAGAAATATTGCCAGTAGCGTTCCTAGTATTCCCCTAAGGCAACAATTAAAAATTGCCTTTACTAATAAAGCCTTTCTCTACGTAATTGGCATTTACTTATGTTCTTGGTTGGGAGTACAGTTAACCGCCTCAATTCTGATTTATTATGTGGTTAGCTGGATGGGTATGGAAGAGGCTGCTTTTCCGACTGTGGCGATCGCAGTTCAGGGAACAGCTTTAGTAATGCTCTTTTTTTGGAAGTTTGTCAGTGAAAAACTAGACAAAAAAACCGTTTATTACCTGGGAATGGGTTTTTGGATCGTCGCTCAAGCAGCATTATTTATCATTCAACCAGGACAAATTAGTTTACTCTATACTGGGGCAATTATGGCAGGATTTGGGGTTTCTGTCGCCTATCTCATTCCTTGGTCGATGATTCCCGACGTGATCGAACTAGACGAACTAAATACTGGACAAAGACGGGAAGGAGTATTCTATAGTTTTATGGTGCTGTTACAAAAGCTAGGATTAGCTTTGGCTTTATTCCTAGTCGGACAAGCATTAGAATTTTCTGGCTTTATCGCACGGCTACCAGGCGAACCAATTCCCGTACAGCCAGAGAGTGCTTTATTGGCAATTAGAATTGCGATCGCACCTTTACCAACGCTGTTTCTCATTATTGGCTTGGTTTTAACCTATTTCTATCCCATCACCAAAGAAGTCCACGCAGATATCAGAATGCAACTAAAAGCCAGAAAGAGTGGTAACTAGTCATTGGTCATTACTAGAGACGTAGCATGCTACGTCTCTACAGTCATTGGTAAATCTGAACTCCGAACTATTAAATCATTTATTCAAAAGCAGACTGTAAATAATTTTCAATGGTCAAGTGGTATTGTTCCATAGTTACAGATTGACCTATATCTATTTGAGCAATTTCCTTTGCGTCTCTGCCCTCATTCGAGGATAAACGTCTTGGCGCGAAACATTTCTTATAACTAACCAAAGCTACATCAAAGCGACAAGGAAGTTCGGCTAGTTGGGGATATTCAGCCAGAAATAAAGAAGCTGTCTTCCAAATTTTATCTTGCTTATTATAATCAACCGCTAGTAACCCATTTTCGTCCCAATTATTTTTGCTGCGAGTTTTCACTTCCACAAAGGCGATCGTGTTACTCTCTTTATCCAGAGCAATAATATCTATCTCACCCCAACGACAACGCCAATTTTGCCCTAATAAATGATAATTTTGAATCTTGAGCCATCTGACTACTAATCTCTCTCCTAATCCGCCAATATCTTTCATTTCCCTCAGCCTAAAAGATTAAATACTCAGTTAATACTTATGACTTATGCCAAGCTTATTTTAAATAGAAGAAGAATTTTTGTTTGAGGGAGATTCACTACATAACTGCGTTAGTCTTAATCGCCGATCTTGAGGTTTCTCGTTTTGTTCTTGGCAAATTAGAGCAGTCAGATGAGTAATAGAGAGAATAATTGCTACAACCGCCAAAACATAGCTGTGGAGGGCATACATATGTTGCAAAGTAAGACTACTAATACCATTCCCACCTGACAAAATATCTCGCAGGAAAGAACCCACTAGTGGAATTGATGCAACTATGCTCAGTTCGATTTTAAAACGCCAAAAACTTGTTTGTTCCCAATTTAAAACAATCGCCGTCCAACTCAGCCCAATAGCAGTGAGGGTTAAACAGATACCGCTAATCCAAGCAGTTAACCAAGACAACAAGAACTGTCGTCCTAAAAACATGACGATAATTTGAATTAAAGCCAAGACAATTAGACTGTGACCAGCAAGATTATGCAAACTGATAATTAGCGAGCCATTGCTAACTTCATTGACGATCGTGGTCAGAGATTTGTAAGCTCCAAGTGCGGTAGGCTGATAATAAAACGCTAGCAGAACGCCAGTAAAAGCAGCAATCCCACAAAGTGTAAGTTCTGCCACTGCTAAAAGTGTAGCCGTTCTTTGAAGGATATAGCGATATCGAGCCAGTCCGAGCAACTGAGTGACATTTAAAAAATCTTTTTCTGAGAGAAAACTTTTAAGTTTGTTGAGTAATCGATTAATAATCATAACAGTCCCCACATAAGCGACAAAATAAAATAAACGCCAGCGAAAAATCGCAACAGCTTGCCAAGCTCGATAACGTTTTTGCAGAATTGACCGAGAAGAAATAATATCTCTTAGCCAATCTTGGTATTCTTCCCACTCTTCTGAAAAATGGCTGAGAAATTCACCTATTTTGCTAGCTATCTTTAAGTCTTGAGAATTCATTTCATACCCCCTCTGGTTCAGAAATCCAATAAGCTACGCTTTCTAACAATTGTTGTTTCGCTTCCAGAGCTTTTGTACCAGTCCCCGTAATTTGGTAGTATTTCCGTCTCGCTCCAGTATGCTTTTCAGGTGCTTCATTACCCCATTCCGACTTGACAAAGCCTTTTTTTTCTAGCTTTTTCAGGTTGGGATAGAGAGAATTAAACCCGATCTGTTTACCTCCACTGTTGTCTATTGCTTCTATAATTTCTAATCCGTAGCGTTTTCTGAAACGAAGTGCTGACAGGATTATTTCTTGATTAGGAGTAAGACTTAAATCTAAATCGCTCATCTTAATTTTTGACTGCTATTCTCGAAATATATATACAAATATAACAGTATATCTAATAAATGGATATTGATTGTCGAGTTAATCTCAATCTCGAATCAAAAAACTCTAACTTGGGGAGCGATCGCTTCACCTTTGAGTTGTTGTGATAATGAGAAGAGAGGGATTATAGAGATAAGTAAAGAAACTTTGTCTGTTTAGCTACAGTTGCGAAATATCATTTAAGAGAAGTTGAAATAATCACTCGATTTTGACTCTAAATTTTAAATATGACTGGAAATAAAATTTTTAATCACGATATCATGCACTGTACTCATGATGCAGTAGTCGGTAATTACCTTTATTCTGGTAGGGTATTGGGAATGACCGAACCTGAAGATCTAATTCAGCTACACCCCGATCTAAAATCACAGTGGGAAGCTATTACCGCACACTATCGTAATATTGGTTTGAGTCACAGTCAAAATCCGCTCTGGGATGTATCTTTTGAGCAATTGAGACAGTATCCAGATTACGAACCATCGGTGTTTATCTTTGGCGATGCGATTCATAATGGTAGTGAAGACGATGATTGGTTTCGCGATCGCAATCGAGATTGGCTAGATGTAGTTGAATTTATTAATTCCAAAAACAACTTTATTCGTTTGGCCGATGAATTAAACGTCAAGGTTCCTCAAACCTTGTGTGCGGAAAATCAGACAGAACTGAAAAAACATACTGAGATTCCCTATCCTTGCTACCTCAAACCTGCGGTTTCAGTCGATGGCGTGGGTATTTATCGCTGTGCAGATCCAGAAGAATTAGATAGCGCTCTGGCTAAATTAGATGGTAATATGCCCGTACAGCTACAGCAAGAAATAGTTGCCGATAAATTTCTCAATTTACAGTATCAGGTAGAAGCAGAAACCGTAAAACCCCTGGCTGCTACCGAACAAATATTAGATGGTTTTGCTCATCAAGGTAATCGCTATCCTACAGCCTACCAACCTTGGGAATTAATCGAGCCGATGGCAAACTGGATGATGCAAAAAGGCATGAAAGGGATCTTTGCTTTTGATGTGGCTGCGGTAGATAAGGAGAATCAGACAGATTACTTTGCAATTGAATGTAATCCCAGGTTTAATGGTGCTTCTTATCCTACAGGAATTGCCCAAAAACTAAAGATCGAAAGTTGGTCGAGCAACAACTTTACTACCAAACAGCGATCGCTCGATGAAATCGACCTTAGTGATATAGAATACGACTCTAATACTGGGACGGGAGTAATTATAGTTAACTGGGGGAGCATCTTAGTAGGCAAAATAGGAGTGTTACTAGCAGGTTCAATTGCACAACAAGATGAACTAAAAAAACTTCTGCAACAAAGACTTGAATAATTACTGGTTACTGATTTTAAGTTTAAAGATCGTCTCTTAATTGCAGGCGATCGCTTTTTATCCTCAATTCTGTGAGGAAAAAGAGAAGGAACAAGGAACGAGGAATGAGGAATGAGGTATATTTTTCTTCACTCCCTACTCACAAACCAGTAACTAAACTAGTCCTAATCTAATTTTGTACGGCTATAACAACCAATGACTAATAACTGATGACTAATGTCTAACTGCGAACTACCAACTGCGAACTCCGAACTCACTTACGGTTAGCTAAGGTTTTAAAGGGTAAAGAAAACAGTAACAAAACTGAAATAATTTCCAAACGTCCCATCCACATCAAAGTCATTAAAGTAAGTTTGCCCAACCAGGGTAAGTCTGGATGAGTAATGCCAGTAGATAAACCCACACCACTAGTAGCCGAAGCCACCTCAAAAATCACATCAATTAACTGGTAGGTAGGTAACTTGAGATATTGCAGGATAAAAATACCGATGATGACTACACTCAACCATAAAATAGCCAAAACTGCTGCTGCTTCTACTCGTCGATTGGCTTCAGACTCTTTTAAAATCTCGCCATCAAGCTCATAGCGCATCATTTCATGGGGTAACAGGGCGATGCGTCGAAAACGCCAGACAATAGCCTTGAAAATAATTACAAAGCGACTGAGTTTAATTCCCCCTGCTGTTGAGCCTGCTGCACCACCAATCACCATCGCTAGAGACATCAGTAGCTTAGAACCGCCACCCCAGTCTCCAATCGAAACAGTACCAAAACCACAAGTCCCTAAAGCCGAAGACCATTGAAAGACAATATCGATTAGGGCAATATCGTTAGATACTAAACGATTAAAACCCCACAATAAGATCGTTCCTAACAACAATAAAATCCATAATGCTTGATGTTGATTATCCGACCAAAAAGCAGATAATTTACCCTGGCGTAAAAATTGATAGTGAACCGAAAAACTAATTGCGCCCAAGGTCATCATGACCATAACAGCCAACTTAACCGCAACGCTATAGTTAGCAATACTATTCTCGGTAACGCTGAAACCCCCTGTAGAAATAGCCGTCATCCCGTGATTGAGAGCTTCCCACCAATTCATGCCCACAACACGAAATAAAATGATTCCTGCTATGGTGTAGAGGATATAAATCCACCAGATTCGCTTTACTGTCTGAGTCAGGGTTAAACCGATTCTTTGTTCTCTACCTTCCGCGTTATAAAGCTGATAGGGTTCGGTAGTCGGTTCGAGTAAAGTTATCACCAACACAATCACTCCTACTCCCCCTACCCATTCCATCAGCGATCGCCACCACTGAAGAGTATGGGGTATTTCGCTGTAGTTAAATGCCATAGAAAGTCCCGTGCTAGTAAAACCAGAATAAGCCTCAAAAATAGCGTTCCAGGGATTTTGAAACGGTAAAATGGTCGTAGACAAGTCGGGAGTAAGATCGGGTGCATTAGCCGTCATCAGGATGGGGATTGAGCTAAATAGAGGCACTAAGAACCATCCAACCGCAGCGGTAGCCATGGCATAGGGAATGCGATTACTCACTTGGGAATTTCCTTGACGATAGAGTAATTGACCGAAGACTAAAGAGGCGATCGCACAGGTAAATAAGGGAACTAGGGCGTAGGTTTCACCAGAGAGCAAGCACACAGGCACAGATATCAATGCCATGATTCCTGGTACGTGGAGAAATAAACCAATATCTCTAAAGACAGTCCTAATCGATAGAAAATTCTCGGAGAGTTTTTTCATAACAAAACTGTCTTACTCCTTAGAATCGATAAAACTATAGAGCTTTTCGGCGATTAGTTTTTCAGGGTCGCTTAAAACCGTAACCCCTAACTCCTCGAACATGACGCGATGCTCGGTTTCTTGCAAAAGTGTAATTAAATTTTCAACCTGATAGTGTTTTCCCAAAACCATGGTCATCAAATTGACCGAATCATCTTTGGTAGCAGCAATAATTGCATCGGCGCGTTTGACTTCGGCTTCTTCTAGAACCTTACCCTGAGCGATGTCGGCATTAAAGACACGCACGTCAAATTCCTGCATAATTTCTCGGGCGCGATCGGTTTTTTTTTCAATCACTGCTACTTTATGACCTTGCTCTTTGGCGATCGCAATTAGCTGTTTGCTTACTGCCCCAGCACCAACAATAATTAAATACATTTATTAAGATGAGTACTTCTCGCAAATAAATAAGAAATCTAACTTTTGAATGCCTAGCACCTAATTAACTATCAATTTAAGTATTTTCACTAAGATTCTAAGAAGCTAAGAGACAATTTAACTGAATCTTGCCTCGAACTAATCTGACTAAGGATATATGTCAGTTTTGGTGGACAAAATGATGGGCAAAATAAAAATAATTATCTGAAAAGTGTTGGCAATTTATTCAGTTTTGCCCACCCTACGGGAGCGCGATCGCTCTATTTTTTCAAATTACGATACTTTTCAATTTCCGCTATGTTCTGTTCGCTCCATTCCGCGAGTAAAGCTAAAGGTTCGACTAAAGTTTCTCCTAGAGGTGTAAGAGAATATTCAACCTGTGGTGGCACTACTGGATAGACTTTCCTTTTGACTAACCCATTTTGTTCCAATCTCCGTAGAGTTTGAGTTAGTACTTTTTGCGAAATCCCTTCTATTTTGCGTTCTAATTGTTTATAGCGTCTGGTTTGATAAGCAAGACAATAGATTACAATCACGCTCCATTTATTACTCACTAGATCTAGAACTTGTTGAGTCGGACAATCGAGAGTGAATATATCTGGTTCTGGTCGATTACGGATTAATTTACGCACCATTTGGTCTGTATCTAACTTTTTAGTACCTTCTTGATTGAGGAGGGGGATTGGCTTAATCATATCAGTAAGGTATTTAGCAAAAGCTCATCAAATATGAACTCTAATCTTTTTGACTCCTTTCAAATAGGTTCAAATACGTTGGCAAACCGTATCGTCATGTCTCCGATGACTCGTTTGCGCGCTGACGGTACAGTCCCAACCCCATTGATGGCAGAATACTATGCTCAACGTGCGGGTGCAGGTCTAATTATTACTGAATGCACGGCAATCTCTCCCCTAAGTCTAGGATATATGAATGTCCCTGGAATCTATAACCAAGAGCAAATTCGAGGCTGGAAGTTAGTTACAGATGCCGTTCGCGCTAGCGGTGGTAAGATATTTTTGCAAATTTGGCATAGTGGTAGGGTAGCTCATCCTGCTTTACTAGACGGAGAAAAAGCGATCGCTCCCAGTGAAATTGCAGCTACAGGTCAACTTCATACTCCTATCGGTAAGGTAGACATTGAACCGCCCCGCGCTTTGGAAACTTCAGAAATTTCTGAGATTGTCGAGCAGTTTCGCGTCGCTGCGGTTAACGCTAAAGAAGCTGGCTTTGATGGTATAGAATTACACGGTGCATTTGGCTATCTAATCGACCAGTTTCTACAGGATGGCTCTAATCAACGTCAGGACGAATATGGTGGCTCGATTGAAAATCGCGCTCGTTTTTTGTTAGAAGTAGTCGCAGCAACAACTCAGGTGTGGGGAGATGACCGCGTGGGCATTAAACTCTCTCCTAGCAATACTTTCTATGGAATGTTTGATTCCGATCCCCAAGCTACCTTTGGTTACGTAATCAAAGAGTTAAATTCTCTTAATTTAGCTTACATTCATCTGATGGAGCCAAATGAGGTCGATCTGAATACCCGCGATGTGATTAATCCTGTCTTACCAGTTTTCAGTCCACTCTATCAGGGTAATATTATTACCAATGGTGGTTACGATCACGATACGGGCAACAAGGCGATCGCATCTGGTCGGGCGGAGTTAGTTTCCTATGGCAAACCGTATATTGCCAATCCCGATCTGGTGCAAAGATTTAAGCAAAATGCAGAATTGAACCAGCCTAACCCCAAAACTTTTTACGGTAGGGGTGATACTGAAAATGCCACAGTAGGTTATACAGATTATCCTTTTCTTTGAAGGTGTTACTCAATTCCGATCTCATTACATACCTCATAAAATGAAGTGTTGGGAGCAGTGGCAAATAAAGGAGACATTTCTTGTAAAATCGCTTTATAGGCTTCGGTTTGATTGTCTTGCATATCGTCAATCTTATTCCAGATAATGATGGCGATTCCTTCATCTGTTCCTGGTTTTTGCAAGAGATACGCGCCTCGAAAACCCTTAGTATAGGTAGCAACAGCCTTGACAAATAACTGTTGAGCTTCGGCAAATCGACCAGGTTTAAATTCACCAAGAGCAACGTAGGCATATTTATGCTTGAGGAAATCAAGAAATTCTGACATGAGACATCTCCTCTGAACTATTTATCGCTTTATTATGATTAACTCTCTGAATTGCTAATTAATCGGATATTTAAACAGTTTCTTAATATCCTCAAGCTCTCTAAATTATTAGCTATAATGCCCACCAGATTTAGCTAGTTTTCCCGACCGAGTTATGACTACCAGTATCAGATTACCGCGTCGATTTCGCCCTACCCTTTCTCAAAGCTTAACGATTATTGGCTTAATTATTACCCTCAGCTTTATGGCGATCGCTTTACTCGCACCAACCTTACAAAACCTCGGTTGGCTGCAAGATCCAACCGAAGCTTTAGCCAATCCCATCCACGAAGCACCAGGTGCAGATTATTGGTTTGGTACGACTCGACAGGGATACGATGTTTTTTCCCGTACTCTTTATGGTACTCAAGCAGCTTTGAAAGTGGTAGTGTTGGCGACCAGCATCAGTTTGATTCTCGGTGTTCCTTTGGGTTTAGTGAGCGGTTATCTAGGAGGCAAAATAGATAAGGTGCTAATCTTTTTTATGGACACAATTTACACTCTACCTGGATTATTGTTGTCCGTAACTTTAGCTTTTGTAGTAGGAAAAGGGGTTTTAAATGCAGCTTTGGCTTTAAGTATTGCCTATGTCCCTCAGTACTATCGTATTGTTCGCAACCACACTACCAGCGTTAAAACCGAACTATTTATCGAAGCTGCACAAGCCATGGGCGCGCCTACTAGTAGAATCTTGTCTCGTTATTTATTTTTTAACGTCATTCAAAGTGTGCCTGTTTTGTTTACTCTTAATGCTGCCGATGCAATTCTAATTCTCGGTGGTTTGGGTTTTCTTGGTTTGGGACTCCCCCCAGAAGTTCCAGAATGGGGCCACGATCTCAGATTAGCCTTGGACGCTTTACCCACAGGAATTTGGTGGTCGGCAACTTTTCCTGGTTTGGCAATGACCATCATGGTGACGGGTTTGTCTTTGGTCGGCGAAGGGTTAGGAGATATGTTAAACCCAGGAAGGCGAAATCGATAATCTGGTAGGGGCAAAGGGCTGCGATCGCTTGAGCGATCGTAGCCGTAGAAACAGATGACCTCACTTCAGTCTCAGCTAGATAAGAAATAACAGCGATCGATTATTAATTTTCTCCGACACTTGTTATGTAGATGAAGTCTGCTTCTCCTGGGGAGCTTCTGCTAGACCTAATAATTCAATCTGCTTGCGCTCCCGCATGAAGAGGAAGAGAGGAAATCCAAAACCAAAGGATATTAAGAAGATAGCAACAATGTAAAGACCCCACCACCTCATTTTTAACCGTCGCCCTTCTGTCACAATCAGCACAATTGCACACAAGGCTGCAATGGTTATATTTGTAGTTTTGACTATTTTATATTTGACCGATAAAAAGGATAAAAAACAATAATTTTTTCAAAAAATAATCTATCTATTCATGAGCGATCGCTCTATTTATCTTTTAAGAATGGCTGCCAACTTTTACCCCGATGACCAAAATCAAATAATTGGGGATGGAAAATTTCTGCTAAAATTTCAGCTGAATCGACTAGCCGAGGGCCAGGACGATTGAAATAAGCATTGCCATCAACGATAAAAACCTTGTTATTTTTGACTGCCTTTAAACTCTTCCAGCCTGGGTGTTGGGTTAAAATTTGAGATTCCTGTTCGGTACGTTCTAGATCGAAGCCACAGGGCATGATAACAATTATCTCTGGCTCGATCTCGATTAAACTTTCCCAAAATAGGTAAGAGGAAGGTTCGCCTTTAAAACTCAGAAGCGGTTTGCCTCCCGCAATTTCGATTAGTTCGGGAATCCAGTTTCCTCCTCCCATCAGTGGTTCAGTCCACTCTAAAGCAATAACAGTGGGTTTTTCACTCTGATTTTTCACTTTCTTGGCGATCGCATCGAGCCGAGATTGTAATTTATTTAAAACTGGTTGAGCCTTAACTCCTAGAGTTTGTCCTACTCGTTCGATATCTGTCCAGACTTGTCGTAATAAATTTGGCTGTAGAGAAATAATTTGGGGATGGGAATCGATCAGTTGAGCGATCGCACTCTCGACTTCGGGTAAATTAACCGCACAGACATCACATTGGTCTTGAGTAACGATATGAGTCGGTTGAAGCTGTTCTAAGACTTCTATTTTAATTTCGTAAATACTCAGAGCTTCCTGCATTAAAGACTGAACGTCCGCATCAATCTGACCGCTTTTTTTATCGCTATCGAGTCTGGCTGCGGTACAGACAGGTAAATCTTGAACTTGGGGGGGATAATCGCATTCGTGAGAGCGTCCTACTAAAGCAGAGGTCAAACCCAAACAGTCGATAATCTCCGTAGCAGAAGGAAGCAGTGAAATAATTCTCAGATTAGTCGTATCGCTCATAGTAAATTACCATCATGGGGTCATATCGCTTATATCATCTTAGTTTTTATTCGATTTGGTATAAACGTGAAGAACTTGTCGCTCTCCTCTGGAAAAATCGCTAATTTTTGGCGAAATTTCGGTTTTGACATCAAATCTCGGTACGACTTTAGTCTGCTCTTTTTTTCTTGTTCGTGAATTGGCTTTGGTGTTAAGAAACATTTCTCCTTTCCTCAGTAAATTTCAGCTAAACTTATACCGATCGGTATAAGTTTAGGCAAAAAAAAATTAAATCTTTTTCAGAGCTTCTATAGTTGTAAAAACTACACTTTGAGGAATAGTCTCATTGTCTAAAACTCTACCAACCAAAGCCACGCCTTGAGTGGTACAGAGTAACATTCTCGCTAAATCGCGAGGATTGGCTTGAGAATTCAATTCCCCTGCTGCTTGAGCCTTAGTAATAGCTTCGCAGTAAATGTTTTCTAGCTTACTGTAATAACTGCGTAAAATAGGGGCTATCTCTAGATCGTCAGTATTAAAATCGGCAGCACAAGTACCAAGCAGACAGCCCTTACTACCAGATCGCCCATGAGTTTCTGACATACTTTGTAAAAGTAGTTCGATATTACCTAAAGGCGAACCCGATGATAACAACTGTTCTTTAATAGAGCGCAGTCTAGTTTGGGCGTAATACTCTAAAGCTTTGAGGAATAAAGACTGTTTGTTGCCAAAGGTGTCGTACATACTTTTACGACTGATACCCATATGTTGGAGCAACTCAGCAAGACTGGCAGCTTCATAACCCCGCTTCCAGAACACCTCCATTGCTTTCTCTAAAGCAACTTCTGGCTCAAATTTTTTATTTGGTCCTCTACTCATATGATTAAAATAGCAAAACTTAAACCAATTGGTCAAGGTTTTTCCAGCAACAGGTAAACTAGCTACCAATCATCGTCATAATCTTCGATACTCGGTCTATCTGACTCGGAAATTGATTCTACTGCCTCGGTTACTTCGTCTGCCTTCAAGATTTGACTTTTACTGTCGTCTAGCTGTACCAACTCACCTTCAAAACTTTGAGTCAGAAGGGCGATCGCTTGTTGAAGTTCGTTTTCCTCATAATCTTGGTTTAAATCTGGCTCGATGGTGGGAGGGGAAGTTAAAGAATTATCTACTGGTTGAACTACAGGAGGGGATAATAAGACTTTTTCTGGATCGGATAGAGAATTCTTAATCAAAGATGGTGGTGTTGCGATCGCCGAATTAACTGGAGGTGGCTCGGTTATTTTATTTTCAGTTGACAAGTCGGTTTTTTGGGTTTCAACCTGACTTACTGTGGACTTAGCTAGCGAAACCCGCTCGGTGTTTGTATTTTGCTTTGAAATCTCAGGTAAGGAATTACTTATCGGTGTGGAGTTTTTTTTTGTCGAATTATTTTTAGCGGTAACAACTTCTAGCTGCACTTTAACTGGATGTTGCACGACTTTAGCAAAAGCTTGTTCAATATTATGAACTTTGCCCTGATGGAGTTTCTGCAATTTTACCGAACTAATCCCCACGATCGCACTCGAACCATCAAAGCTAACTAAATGACATTGCTGTTTTAGTAATGCTTGAGTTGTAGGGGGGTGCAAACAACTAACGACTTGCTGCCAAATAGCTTCAACATCAAAATTGCTAACAGTTACTTGAGGATTTGGAACTGTTTTTTGCTCTTTGGGTGGAGGAGATGGAGTAACCGACGTAGAAACCAAAGGTGATGCTTGAGGAATAGATTCTGGGGTAACAATTGGTTGGGGTGTTATTTCCCTTGGCTTCTCTGGTAGCTGATGGGGCTGGTGAGCTATTTTACTAGTAGTTTGAGTAGGTTGTTCTTGGTTTATTTCAGTTCGACTGGGACTAGCAAGATTAGTTTCTTGGTTGGGTTGGCTGGTAATAGTTTGATGGGCTTCAGGTAATAAACCCAATAAAGTAACCTCTAACCAAAGACGGGGTTGAGTAGTATGTCTTAATTGCGCCTCTGCCTCTTTGAGATGTTGTTGACCGTGTAAAATCAGAGCAGTATCCCAATTAATTGCTTCGCTACACAATTGTTGCCAACAAGTCTCCGTTACCGCCACCAAATCCGAGCCTTGGGGTGCAGTTTTGGCGATGAGCAAATTAAGATAAAAACTCGCCAAATTTTGGAGGACAACTATTGGTTCTCTGCCTCGATCTAATAGACTACGACACTGCTGTAGAATTCCCACCGAATCATTACTATTAATCGTGTGAAGTAATTTCAATAAATCTTGTTCGGGGACAGCACCGACTAAATCCCAGACTTTCGCCACCGAAATAGTGTCTGGTAACAAACTCAACTGATCCAAAAGACTCTCTGCATCTCTCAAACCACCGTTAGCAATTTGAGCGATTAAAGTCAGAGCATCATCGGCGATCGCAATTTTTTCTTCACGAGCAATATATTTAAGATGCTCGACCATTTCTGGCAAAGGAATTCGCCGAAAATCAAATCGCTGACAGCGAGAAATAATTGTCGGCAAGACTCTTTGAGGATCGGTAGTCGCCAGGATAAATACTACCTGGGGTGGCGGTTCTTCTAAAGTCTTTAAAAGAGCATTAAATGCTGCCGTACTGAGCATATGACAATTGTGAACCAATAAATCATTTGCCACAAAATTATGATTATCTTCTACCTCAAGATCGTAAACTTTCTCATAACCAGCGTGGCTTACAGATTCGACCCTTGCCAAACTTGTATTCCAAGTCTCTTGTTGCTCCTTACTCCTTATTCCTCTATCTTTAGCAGATAGTATCTTCATTCCTTCTTTGACGTTTTTTGCTTCGAGCCATCCTGTCTGTATCCGAATTAGATGATTTTCTGTGCAACGAATCTGCCCTTTGCTTGTTTGAATAACCAGAGTTTTTCTAGTTCCTCTTTCCAACCAACGCAATACTTTTTTATATTCCCAGGTCTCTGTCGCTTCGTTGTAACTGAGAACTTGCTTACCCTTAAGATCGGGATTGTTGATTTTCATTAATCCTTTACTGGTTTTAATTAGGGAGTCTCCCGTTAAACATTCATCAATGGCGTAAATTTTGTAACGACACTGAACGGGAGCAAAACGCGATCGCTCGATGATTTCGCGAATATTGTCCACCCCCGTATTACTGGCAGCATCAATTTCCATCACGTCTAATGCCGAACCCTTGGCGATCGCCAAACAGACCTCACACTGACCGCAGGGTTCGGGAGTTGGTTGATTACTGGTTAAACAATTGAGAGATTTTGCTAAAATTCTGGCACTAGAAGTTTTTCCCGTTCCTCTTGGCCCCGTAAATAGATATGCTGGTGCAATTTTTTCTTGCTTTAAGGCGTTATTCAAAGTTAAAGCGATCGTCTTTTGACCGACTAAATCTTTAAAAGTTTGTGGTCGATACTTGTGGTGAATTGGTTCGTAAGGCATAGTATATGTGGATTTTTTTATTTTCCACTAGTGGCTAGAAAATTATCCCTGTACAATTGAGCAATATTTAGCTTGCTCAAAGCAAACGGACGGACAAAACTTCAGAGACAACCTCTGGGATCGCGTCCCTCACCGCTTCATCCTAGAACGATGAACTTTGAGTAAAAATAATTTAGCTTTTCGCATAAAATCAGTATATTTGATCTAAGGCAAATGAGTCACACGATCGGGCAAATAAAAGAAGATAACCAACAGTTAAACTCAAAACCATCTCCAGAGAGTCAAAACCCACCACAGCCTGAAGATAAGACAGATGAACCTGCTTCTGTATTATCCGATGCTGATTACGAATTCTTATTTAACCAGCTTTTAGAAGGAATTGCTCATGGTTGGCACGACCAGAGAATAGCTAAATTTTTCAATCAATTGGGCGATCGCGGTAAACAGGAAGATTGGGTAGCCTGGTTAGAGCGTTTGCGGGCAAAAGTAATCACCTTACCAATTCAGTCTAAGCGACAGTTGGGAACGATCATGATTCGTTTAGGAGAATTGACTCCATCTATTCCTGAAGTCAGCCAGATTGGTGCCGTGTCCAATCGCATCGGCAGAGAATTATTATTTGGAGATACACGAGAGGAAGATGTCATCTGGGAATATGTCGGCTCTGATATAATACCAGAATCTTCAACGGTAGAATTAGAAACGGAACGGGATTTTTCCGAGCGACTTCCGACCGATTTTACCGACCTAAGTGCTGCTGAGATTGAAGATGAAGAAACTAATTCAGTTTCAGAGCTAACAGCAGTCGAAGAAGAAGAAGCCGTAGTAATCATCGATAATACATCGGCGGTTCCAGAGGCAACCGAAGCTCCTACTACAGAGCCAAGCACACCAGAGGCAACCGATTCGGCAGCAAGTACGATCCCAGAAGCTCCCCTCGATGATTCAGTTGTCGAGCCTACCTCAGAAGTAGTCGAGGAAATACCAGTTGAAAATTCAGAGGAAGTAAGCCCAGAACCAGCAGCAGAACCAGAAACAGTTCCCGAAACCGAACCGCCACAGAGCAGTACCGAATCAGACAACTCTGATTCGACAGATTCAACCGAGTCAACAGATGCTCAACCATCTGCTGTCGGCTCGAAAACAGAAAACTCTCCAGAATCAAAAAGCGATCCTGTAGCTATTGATATGCAGCAGGTAATGAGTTTGATTCAAAAGGATCGAGACTTAGCCAGAGAAATATCACAAAGACTAAGTGGTTCGGTTTCTAAGCCAGAAATAGAAGATTTGGTCGAACAAGAGTCAAGATATGCACCCGAAATCACTTCTGATGACTTAGACCAATCGAGTATCGAGTTAATCGAGGGTTGGTTTAACCTGGGATTAAAACAAGTTAGTGCGGGAGAATTTAATAAAGCGATCGTCTCCTGGGAAAAAGCTTTACAAATCGATCCCAATATCTCAGAAGCTTGGCACAATCGAGGTAGTGCTTTGGGTCGTTTGGGAGAATACGAAAAAGCAGTAGAATCTTTTCAAAACGCATTGACCATAAATCCTAACAATTACCAAGCCTGGAACGATCGCGCTCATGCTCTGTATCAACTGCAAAATTGGACAGAAGCGGTAGATAGTTGGAGTAATGCCCTGAAAATTACGCCAGGCAATCATTTGTTCTGGTACAATCGCGGATGCGCTCTAGAACAGCTAGAAATTTGGTCAGAAGCGATCGCTAGCTATGAAAAATCTCTCGAAATTAAACCCGATTTTGAACCAGCACGTTCAAGATATACTACCCTAGTAGCAGATAACTCTCGTCCAAATTAGCTAAGATGACGGTAATCAAGTTATCGGATAAACTTTAATATCCGTAAGATGAAATTATAATTACACTTACACTTACACTTACATCTTGAAAACTTATCATCAGGTATTTAAATTCTAAGCTAGCTATGACTGAATCATCAAACAGCACAATGGAAGAAACTAGAATATCAAGTGAGGAAAGAGTTAGTCAATTACGAGACTTGATTGATACCCTAAGAATAGCTGAGGAAATAGCTAGCAAAGGTTATCTGATCAGCAGTTCCGAATTAGCAGATTTAATGGACATCAATGCTAGTGCTGTTACTAGTAGAGGCGATCATTGGTCTTGGCGTAATTGGGTGGTTTCGAGAGTGAGACGAGAAGGAAATCAAATTTTATGGCAACTAGAAAGAGTTGATTAATCGAGAATCATGACTTCATCCGTACCTAACAATGAAAATGAACAGCTTATAGTTCGTCCTCTTCAACATCGTGACGTGGATGCAATTAATGCCCTGGTGAGCGAATGTGTCGCTAGGGAAACTTCCAAGCGTCTTATAACTATCGATCGAGAACTAGAACAAGTCGGTTCTTGGTACGGACTGAAAAGATTTTTGAGTCTTTTGCCTCATTCTTACTATCACGGTTGGCGAGTTTATGTTGCCCAACAGCAAGAAGAGGTTTTGGGTCTAATTCAAGTTTCTTCTGTTAATAGTACTCGCAGTACCTGGAGAGTCGAGAGAGTGTTGCTCAATAGCAACTCCCCTCAGCTAGAGTTACTCAAGTCTCAAAAAGAAATTGGTTCGCAATTGTTGCGCTATTGTCTGCAAAATATCTGGGAAGCCAGAACCTGGATGCTAGAAGTAAACATCAATGAGAAAAATCATCTAGCTCTCTATCGGGAAAATGGTTTTCAGCCCCTAGCTCAGATGACCTACTGGCAAATCTCTTCAGAATTGATCGCTCAACTAGCGCGACAGGACCCAGATTTACCCAATTTTCTGCCGATCAGTAATGCAGATGCACCACTACTCTATCAGTTAGACTGCGTATCGATGCCTCCCCTGCTGCGTCAGGTATTCGATCGCCATATAGAAGACTTTAAGAGTAACTTGATTCAAAGTGCGGTGAGTCAGATTCGCCAATGGTTGAACGGAACAGATGTGGTTAGTGGTTATGTGTTTGAGCCACAGCGTAAGGCGGCGATCGGCTATTTTAGACTGGAATCATCTAAAGATGGTTCTCGCCCCCATAGAGCGCAATTAACGGTCAATCCTGCCTATACTTGGCTATATCCTAAATTAACTGCTCAAATGGCGCAGATAGTCCAAAAATCTCTCGATCGCCAATATGGTTTTGCTTACGACCATCAGCCCTATTCTCAACCTTTAGAAATAGTTTCTGCTGATTATCAGCCCGAAAGAGAGGAATATTTTAATAAAATTGGCGCGACTCCTGTAGAACATACCCTGTTGATGTCTCGCTCTGTGTGGCACAAAATTAAGGAAGTCAAACCATTAGAAGCACTACAGCTATCCGATGTCTTTCAAGGACTCAAACCAGCCCGCTCTCCTATTCCTTCGCGGATATCTTGGTTAAAGTCTTTGTCTAGTTCCTATCAAAATATTGTCAGACAAAAAAACATTTTTTCTTCTAAATCCAATCAATTTAGTTCTGGCAAAAAAAACAATTCTGGAGAGTCTTTTAAACCTCCTCACAGTGGACTAGTTTAAGCTAGATTGAGACACTAAAGACAATAAAATAGTATGGAGAGAGTTGCAGCATTAGGGCTAGATGTAGGCAAAAAACGACTGGGCGTTGCAGGATGCGATGGCACTGGTTTGATTGCCACGGGTTTGACTACCATTTATCGCACTTCTTTTGCTGAAGACATCAGACAATTACAAGAGATAATTAAAGAAAGAGAGGTAGAAATACTAGTCATAGGTATGCCCTACACCCTCGATGGTAGCGTTGGTTTTCAGGCGAAACAAGTTCAGAAATTTGCCCACAAAATTGCTAAAATTCTGCAACTCCCCATTGAATACGTAGACGAACGCTTAACTTCAGTAGAAGCAGAAGCTAGACTTAAAGCGAGCAAAAAATTTTCCACCCGCAATAAAGGCGCGATCGATCGGCAAGCAGCAGCGATAATTTTACAACAGTGGCTGGATATGCGACGTAGCTCAAAAAGCGATCGCTATTAAGATCGTTTCAGGTTTTGCTCGTATGCCAAGTGTCAAGAGGGGGTTATTGTACATAACCCCTTTTTCGTTCAGACAACTTATTGTAATTCAAATACGTGGAAGGCAATACCATCATCGCCTTCTAGAGAGAAGTGAGGTAAGTTTTGTTGAATGTTATCAACCTCAACTCGATCGACAGTAAATAGGTGCGAACCAGATTGTCCGTTAAGCATTCTATATACAGGTAAAGTTTCTAAATTTTCTGGTTTTTCTTCAAAGGCATAGTACTTAATACCTTCAAAGTTATAGTTATCTAGATTCTCATCAATAAAACCGCGCTCTATTTCGTCCATTGTATAAAGGTGAGAACCTGTATTGATGTTAAAGAAGCGGTAAACTGGTTTTGCTCCTTCAATTATTGCTCCTGTAATACTATCGCGATCGCTTTCTAGAACGGTAAATTTTTCTGCCTCGTAGTTGTAAGATAACGTACCAGCTTCGCTTTGCTCTTGAATGGCTGCAATCTCATTAATATCTGAGGTATACAGATGAAATCCTTTTTCGTATTGATAAAAGCGATGAACATCAGCAAAGGAAAAGTTAGCTTCATCTGGTAAAATTACTGGTGTAGTTTCAACACTAATATCTCCTTCTAGCTCCTTGTCACTTTCAGTATTTTCAGCAACAGTAGTATCAAGCAGTGAACCTTCACTATCATCACTTAAATAGATCGCGCTACCTATTGGTGCAATATTGCCCATAATAGTGCTGTTTTCAACAGTTAATTGTGAATTCCCCTCAGCATTGATTCCGCCACCGCTAATAGTGGCAGTATTGTTAGAGATAATACTATCAACAATTTCCGCCTGACTTGATTCAGTTATGGCAATACCCGCACCTAATTGAGTTTGATTATTAATAATACTAGTTCGATCGAGATTAAGCTGGCTATTGGTTGTAATAGTAATACCACCGCTATTATTAGAAAGATCGGATTCGCTAATGTTTACTATACTCTCATTATCCGCAAAAATTCCCAATCCTTGATTGTTGAGAATACTACTATCACTAATAGTAACCTCACTATTACTAGCTCTAATAACTCCTAATGTAGCGTCATTTTCTTCCAAACTACTATCTTGAAATTGGAGAGTTCCACCACTAATATAGACAATACCGCCTCCCGAACTTACACTATCATCACTTAGGCTATTATTGCGAAATGCACTGTCATTAATTAATAAATTACCACCACTACTAAAAACTGCTGCACCACGTTGAGAAGTAAGATTATTTTCAAAGGTAATTTGGCTAATAGTTAAATTTTCGACATTATTAATTGCACCACCAAATTGATTAGCATTACCACCAGTAAGGGTCAAATTGTTTAACGTGACATCAATAAAAGTTTCATCACTACCATCGCTAATATTAAAAAGGCGATCGCTTCCTGTTTGAGTGATAACAGCACCATTACCAGTAATTTCTAGTGAATCAGAAATTAGGATTGCCGAATTTAAATTAACATTGATTATCTCAAAAACAATAGTATCTAATCCAGGATTAGCATTAGCATCAAGTATTGCTTGACGCAAAGAACCCTGACCAGCATCAGCATCAGTTGTGACTTTATAAGTTACCATATTTAAAACTAAATTTTTTTTAATGTTTTGTCTAGTTATTTTTTGTCATTATGTCAATCTTAGGTCATAATAAACTAATCTTAGGTAAAGTTTTAAATAAGAAAAATTACTTATACTTCTATTTTCTTTATCAAAAAAACATATTTGTAGTTTATTATTTAGCTATAACATTAAAAAGCGCGAAATACGCTCTTTTTACTTGATTCACCAGTTTTTGCCGAGATATAGACTCATTTGAATGGTTTGCTTATCAGAAAGACAGCATAAAACATTAGTTGCTGTTTTTTATTAGTTCTTTTTCAAGTCAGACAATAAATTTTCTGAGATACCAATTTGAACCAGATTAGTCTTATCCGAACGGTATTGAAACCACACTAATCTGTTTAGGGAATAGGCAACAGGAAACAGAAATTATTTAGTCATGCGATCTAATCACAGGGTAAACGCATCTTAATTTTTCCAGAAATATGCTATAATTAGGGGCGATTATAAAATTCCCAGTAATTATTTTTATTTTTATAAATTAATGGCAATCGCTTCAGCTCCTACTTCCAGAGAAAATCAAAAAGAAGTAGATAATACTGATGATAATATTATCTTTCTAAAAAACAGTTTTCTGAATCATTTTCGCGCATTTGAAAGACCCAAGAATAGATAGAAGTAAAGACCATTTATTAATAGATATTATTGCAATTTCCATTTTAGCAGTAATCAGTGGAGCAGACGGTTGGACTGCAATCGAAACTTATGGCAAGGCAAAAGAACAATGGTTAAGAAAGTTTCTAGAATTGCCATCATGGAATTCCTTCTCACGATACTATAAGTCGAGTTTTTCAGCGATTAAATCCAGAGGAATTTGCTGCAAGTTTTTCAAGGAGTGATTAATTTAATTGTTCAAAAATTGGGAGCAGAAGTTATTTCAATTGATGGAAAGACTCTGAAACAGTCTTATGATCGTAATAGTTTTCAAAAAGCTTTACATATTGTTAGCGCGTGGGCTAATAATAACAAATTAGTTTTAGGACAAAAGAAGGTTGATAGTAAATCTAACGAAATTACGGCTATTCCTGCTTGATTAGAAACTATCGATATTGCTGGTAACATTATTACTATTGATGCCCTGGGGACTCAAAAAGCGCACCGCCTGCGCGGAGGTCTCCTCCGCGTAAAGACGGAGCAAGCAGAGATTGCTCAACTAATTATCAAGAAAAAAGCTGATTATATCTTGGCATTAAAAGGGAATCAAAAGAAGCTTCATCAACAAGTAAAAGATTGGTTTAAAGGAGCTAAAAATAATGATTTTGCTGGAATTAAATATAGTTATTATTCTCAAGTAGAAGCAGGGCATCACCGAATTGAAAAACGTCAAATTTATTCAGTTCCAATCTCATTATTACCAGCTCTTCATAATCAAAATAAATGGCAAGGATTGAAAACAGTAATTATGGTT
>JASJEI010000053.1 GCA_030064795.1 Pleurocapsa sp. MO_226.B13
GATTTTTTCTGGCTCGCTTGTTTCGGCGATACAATCAACATTGTGCCAATCTATTTCCGCTATTTTGGCCGCAGTTTGGACGGATGCGTTGAGCAAAACCAGAGGAATAAAATCAGTGTCGGGATTATTTTTTAGCTGGACACATATCTGCCAGCCATCAGCATCCGTCATCAGGAGATCCAAAACAATAAAGCTAGGTCGAGTAAATTTAATTTGATTGAGATAGTCTTGTCTATTTTGAACTACCAAAATCATATATTGAGCTAATTGCAGAGTATTTAATAACTGACTCAAGTCTTTATGGGCATCTTTAAGCACCAAGATTAACTGATTATTGATAGTCTGATTATTCATGGTAGTTATCATCTGTGTTGCCTAATTATTGCCTAGAAAACTAGATCTTGCAGTCTCGATGAGAAGATCTAAATTTCAACTCAAAGATTTTTTTTGCTGTTGTTTAAGATTCTCAATTACTGACTTTCCTCTGGCGATCGCCTGAAGTAAATTAGGATAGATGCCTTCAAAATTATGAACGACAATTTGTCGGTCAACAATACTCAAACTATATAAATTTCCCCGACCATGGCAAACCAGCAAACTGTAGCCGTTAATACCAATTAAAGCTTGAATTTTCATTACTTCTATCCAGATAAAGCTTGGCATTTGTTATTGTTCCCAATTAACCACCATTTCTAACTCCCAGTCGGGTATTTTTTTACTAGTTTTCAATACCAAATTTCACCCTAGTGTTTTTGAGTAAATTTTGTTAGGCTATAACACCGTATATAGCGTTACACTTAAAATTAAACATTTATTTATATGACTTCATTTTTATCTCAGGCTCAGACTCAAGACACGATGTCAACCAACCTCATTTTCAATCCTGGGGGAGATGACAAAGTGGAAAATCGTTCTATCTGGTTTGGTAACACCACCAATTTAATGCAGTTGAATGATGTTCGTTATTCTTGGGCAATTGGTTTGTATCAGCAGATGCGGGAGAACTTTTGGATCCCTCAGAAACTAGATTTAACTCAAGACGTAACTGATTATTGGAATTTAACTAGCGATGAACGTCGTGCTTACGACGGTATTTTAAGCTATCTGACTTTTCTCGATTCGGTACAAACCTGTAATATTCCTCATATCAAAAGTTGTGTCACCGCACCAGAAGTCAGCGTCTGTATGGCAGAACAAATTTCTCAGGAGGGAATGCACAACCAAAGTTATCAGTACATTATTGAAACAGTTATTCCCAGCGATCGCCGTAGCACTGTTTACGATTTTTGGCGCACTGACAAAGTGTTGGCAGATCGTTGCGAATTTATTGCTGGTATTTATCAAAAATATGTCGATGAACCTACCCTCGAAAATTACTTTGTTTCTTTGCTAGCAGACTATTTATTAGAGGGGATCTATTTTTATAACGGCTTTATTTACTTTTATAATTTAGCGTCACGAATGTTGATGCCTGGTAGTGCTGACATTTTTAAAATGATTAACCGTGACGAATTGAGTCACGTCCGACTTTATCAAAAATTAATGCCAGAGGCGATGCGCTTGTTTCCTCATTCTCTAGAGCAAATTTATGAAATGTTTGATACCGCAGTACAACATGAATGCCGTTGGACTAATCATATAGTAGGAGACAGCGTTTTGGGAATTACTGAAGCCAGCACCGAACACTATACTAAGTATCTGGCTAATATGCGTTTACGTTCGATCGGATTAAAGCCTTTGTATGCTGATGAGAAGTATAATAAAAGCCCCTATAGACACCTAGAAAGATTTTCCGATACTAAAAAAGATGGTCATACCAAAGCTAATTTTTTTGAGGCGGGAGTAACCAGCTATGTTATGTCCTCTGGAGTTGGTGGTTGGGATGAAATCTAATTCTGGTGTTGCTGAATCAGCAAAAGGAACGAGCTTGTTAGATCGTTTCAATCTCTGACTAAGACACATTTCTTCTTTTTAGTTATTAGTCATTCGTAGAGACGCGATATATCGCGTCTCTACAGGGTTTGACGATTTAACCGATAAGTATTCTATGTAAACAGGATTCGGTATTAATCATTCATTGGCTGTTGAAGTGCCACCGATTAAAAAAATTTTGAGAGAACCCTCAGACTTTGGCAAAATAGCCACATGAGTAGCAATACTAAGAGGCTCAACTTGGCGAGCATACAAAGGTAATGGACGAATATTATCCACTGGTAATTCGATCAAAGCAGGAGAATTATCGATCGGAATTCCACAGAGTTCGCCTTTGCGAGTTTGGCTGAGGATTAAAAAGCGTTTTTGCATCCTCTCAGTAGCACAATTGTGGGAAGATAATTTCCGAGCCAGATTGACAACAGTTACAGTTTGCCCTTCAAAATCTGTTATGCCTAAACTGCTATCTGTTGTTTCAGTAATAGGAGGGCAGTCGATCACCTTGAAGATAACACTTATTGGCAAAGCGAAAAAATGATTTGCCATCTCAAACACCAACACTTTGAGTAAGTTAACATCAGAATTAAGGTGAGAGAGTCGTCGGGGTGGAAAACGGGTGTCGAACATAAGTAAAATCTTCTCTGGTGAACTATAAATAAAAATATAGTCTGGGGAGGTGACCTTGATAAAGCTAAGAAACCGAGACATCCGTTGTTTTTTGAGAGATTAGATCGGAAATTAATCTCAGCAATTTCTCCTCGGAGTAAGGTTTGGTTATATATGCCCTAGCTCCCAATTCAAAAGCCATTTGGCGATGTTTATGACCACTACGAGAAGTTAGTACTATTGTATCTATTGACGACAAATTAGGATCTTGACGATAGGCGTACAAAAACTCAAATCCATTCACCTTGGGCATCTCGATGTCACAAATAATGATTTTAATTTCTGGATGCTGGCGTAATTGAGTGAGTGCTTCTTGCCCATCTCCTGCTTGTAGAACATAGCAACCAGCTTTTTCTAGCGTCAATACGAGCAGTTTTCTTTGAGTAGGGGAGTCATCGATAATTAAGATTGACTGTCCTTGTAGTGCCAAGGTGGAATTTGAGCTAGCAGAAGGACTAAGTAATCGATCGCGATTATTGATGCTAGTGGATAAACTCGGCTGTTCTATTTCAGCAGTCCAGTTTAGCGGAGAATCGGAAACTGTAATCGGTTCGGGCAAGATTTTAGCTTGGCGAGAAGAGGGAATTGCAGGCGATCGCCAATTGACACTGCTGGCGTTGACTTCCTTAAACTGACTCCAAGTCTGGCTAACTAGTTCTAAAGGGTCTAGAACCATAACCAAACGACTGTCACTGAGGACGCTGTATCCTTGAATGTAGCTAGGTAGGGTGGGCTTTTTGCTTAAAGGTTTAATTGCTAATTCCTGCTTCTTGATAATTTGCTCTACTTCCAGACACAAAAGTTGGTCTTGTTGCTTGAGCATTAGTAGAGGAGCGGTTGTTTGACGATCGCTCGGAGTTGAGGCGGAGAAAGTATCAGTAGGAAAGCTGTAAGCTAACAAACTAGCAAGGATTCTAATCGGTACTTGTTGTTTTTCTTTGCCCTCTCCCCACAATAAAAACTTCTGATGGCTCTGCCCTTGAATAATATTTTGGGAGCTGATGCGATCGCTTTCGGGTTGCAACACTCGTTCGAGAGATTCGGTCAGTAAGGCATAAGGAAGTCCCTCAGACTGACAAACTAGCATTTCGGCTGTGAACAAGACTAAAGGAAGATGTAGGGAGAATATCGTTCCTTCTCCTGTAACAGAACGAACTGTGACTGAGCCTTGAAGTTTTTGAATCTGACTGCGAACTACATCTAGTCCTACTCCCCGACCAGATAACTCCGTCACTTCTTCATTAGTAGAAAAACCAGGCTCAAAGATCAGCTCTGCCAGTTCCGCCTCTGAAGCTATTTCTGCTTGCTTGGGGTCGAGTAGTTGCTGTTGTCTGCCTCGGACACGAATTCGCTCCCAGTCCAGTCCCCGACCATCATCTGCCACTTCAATTGTGGTGCGATTACCTTGATGGTAAGCATGAATTTTAATCTTGCCAGTTTCTGATTTTCCTTGTTGACGGCGTATCTGAGGAGATTCTATCCCATGAGCGATCGCATTGCGCAGTAAGTGCAGTAAAGGATCGAATAAATTTTCTGAAATACTCTTATCGATTAAAATCTGCGTACCGCTTAGTTCTAACTTGGCAGATTTGTGATTGACAATAGTAAGTTGCTTGACGATTGGTGGAAATCTGTTGAAAAGTTTCTCCAGAGGAAGCATCTGTGCTTGAAGCAAATTTTCCTGGGCATCAGTTATCAGTTTTTGTTTCTTTTTGAGCGTTAGCTGAGATTGTCTGACAGTAAACCCAACTTCTTCTATATTTGACTGCAACTGCACCATTGTCTCCATTACCGATTGAAGTAAAATGTGCATCTGGCTGTAGGCATCCATTTCCAGAGGATCGAACCTCTCGCCCGTGAAAGATTTTGTCGGCGAAACAAGATCTGTTTGACTGATTTGGGACGGCGATGATTTTCCCTTAGCAGAAAAATATTTATCCGACCAATCTCTTATTTGGCTTAAGCCTTGTTGACATTTTTGTAAATGCTTTAGTGTTTTCTGAATATTTTCCTGGGATTGGTTAGTTTGCGATGTCTGTTGGTTTTGAGCGATCGACAATTCACTAAATATAGAATTAAGGCGTTTTAACTGTAGTAAATCTACTCGCACATCTTTTCCCGATGATTGAGAAGAAAAAGCCGATTTTGGTGGTGCTGTCTTCTGCTCTCGATCGGAATGAGAAGAAAAATCTGAGTCTTGAGAAACCTCAAACTCTCGCTCATCTAATCCGATTCCGTGCAAAATTTGGTCTATAACATCTCCAGCATCGGACTGATGATTAGAGGTAGTGTCTCGATCTTGCTGTTTTGTTGGTAGAACAATACTATTCAATTGTTCGCGTTCTGGCTCTATTTGTGATGACTCTGGAGTTACTTCCACCTCACTTTCTGAGGTGTTTTCTGGAGTTTGAAGTCCGGGAAATAACTTTGAGCTGGTTGCTTTAACTGGTTTATCTAAATTAGGAGCAGAAGCTGGTTGAGGTGTTGCCAGTTCTCGCAAAGCTAGAGAGGGTTCTCCGCCACGAGAGCGATCGCCACCGAGGACGGCAATTCGCGCTTTTTGAAAGTCTTCTAGAGCCAATTCAGCAATAGGAATAGTTTGGTTTGGATGTTGCTCTAGGGCAGTTAAAACTGTTTGGGCCAGTTCTTTCATGCCAGGAAGATTATAGGACTCGGCGATACCGATAAAAAACTCGGCTTCCGAACGCAAGCCCGTCGCAATTTGTTCTGGATTTCCCGTTGCCAATATAACTGCCAATTGTTGTAATTCTTGCTGCATACTTTCAGCAAAAATAGAGCCAATGACATCAAATCCTAACTCATCTGATGTGGGTAAAGGAGCTTCGCGAGCGAAAAAATCTCCTAGTTTGGTTTGTAGTTTGGCGAAAACTACAGCTACTCGGTCGAGAATCTCAGTTTCCTCAAGAGAACTGTCGGTTAAAGCTTTGTCTGTTTCGAGGTGGGATTGTTCCAATGATTTGGCAATTTCTCCCCTCACAGATTCGCGCAGACATTCATAACACTCCCAAAGTAATGCGGATAATTCCTCGTCCCAGCTTATATCGGGACTGTAGAGGGCTTTAAAGACATCTTCTAAATGATGAGCAACGGTGCGAATGGTTTCTCGTTCTGCACTGGCAGCAGAACCTTTTAAGGTATGAGCATTCCGCATCAAATTATGAATTTTTTCGAGATTTGGCTCTTCTAGAAAACTTAATAGGTCTTGCTCGATCGCTGGTAGCAGAGAACCCGCTTCGGCAAGAAAACATTGATACACTTGGTTTTGGATATCTCGGTCGTGGGTCATGTTCTTTTTTGTGGGAGTTCGGAATTCGACGGGGCGTATAAACTGATGAGGTTTCCTCATCGGACAGCCCCTTGAGTTTGGAGTAGGAGCGAAGAGTCGTTCGCACTTACAGGAGTTTGGAGTTATGATTTTTTCAACGAGAGAATGAGAGCAATTTTATTGCGAGTAATCGTCACTAGTAGATCTGTTGCGTGTAATAAAAACTAGAAAGAAGCTAAAAGCTAATCGCTAATGGCTTTTAGCGATTACTTCCTCAAAAACTCCACTGAAAACCTAGTCGATTTTAAATTTACTAATGCTAGTCTGTAATTGTTCGGAGGTAGCCTGCAATTCTTCAAATAAAGAAGCGATCTTGACCGAATTTTCAGAGGTCTGATCGGCTACACTAGCTACATCTGTCATGGCTTTGGTCATCAACTGCGACTGTTCGGTTTGAGTCGAAGTCGAAGCAGTAATCTGTTGGACTCGATCGCTAATCTGGTTGGTTGCCGACTTAATTTCATCCAGACTTTGGCGAGTTTTATTGACTAATTCCGTTCCTTTAATCACCCGCATAATGCCTAATTCCATTGCCTCGGTAACTGATTGAGTTTCGCTGCGGATTTCTTGCACCAAGCGTTCGATTTCTGTAGTCGCATTTGCCGACTGATAGGCTAGGGTGCGGATTTCATCGGCTACTACAGCAAAACCCCGTCCGTATTCACCAGCACGAGTTGCTTCAATGGCAGCATTAATCGCTAATAGATTAGTTTGATTGGCGAAGTTATCAATGAGGCTGACCACTTTGGCAATTTTTTGCGATGATTCTCCCAAATTTTTCAGCTTTTTAGCTGTTTCCGAGACTGTTTCTCTAATTTCGGCAATCCCTGCTACGGTTTCCTCCATCACCGAATCTCCCACTCGAACAGTTTGATTGGCATTTAATACTGCCCGATCTACTTGTTGGGCATTCTCCGTGACCTGGGCGATCGACTCTACCATTTGCTCTAGTTCCTTCAAGGCTTGCTTTAATTGTTGGGATTGTTGTTCGGCTCGATCCGATAGTTGACCGACAGCAAGTGTACTATTATTACAGGTTTGGTCTACTTTTTCGGCTGAGGATTTTACCTGTCTGACTAGTTCGCGTAAAGTTTGTAAAGTAGTATTATAACCATCGGCGATCGTACCTATTTCGTCTTCCCAGAGGGGAACTTTTACCGTCAAATCTCCTTGTAAAGAAGGCTCAATGGTTCTGAGCAAGCTCAATGTTTCTCTTTGCAGTCTTTCTTTGTCTGTTTTCTCTCTTTCTGCTGCTTCAGCCAATTTCCGCTGTTGGCGAGCCAGTTTTTGCAGATCGTCCATACGCTGAATTACTACTCCAAGCTGAGAAGCTACCTGAGTCAATAGCCTTAGCTCGTTGTCGTTCCAAGAGCGGGGTTCTTGGTTGTGATAGACTGCTAACAGTCCCCACAGTCGTTCTCCATTAAAAATGGGGGCAATCATATAAGCTTTTGCCTGGAATTGCTCCAATAATTGAATATGGCAATCTTGGTATCCTTGAGTATAGATATTATCTACCCGTAGAGACTCGTTTTGGGCATAGCGTCCCCCTTGATTTTCTTGGAGATATGTATCTTTCACCTCCTCTAAAATCGAACCTACTAATGGATTCCAATCTCTACCTACATCCTCTACTATAAATTTACCGCTCCAGTCTAGGTTGAAATGATAAATAGCCACGCGGTCTGTATTGAATAATCTACGAGTCTCTGATGTAGCTAGACGTAACAGAGACTTAATTGAAAAACCATCTTGCAGTTGGGCTGGTGATTGTTGTCCTATTTGATAGATAAGTTTAGCAAAACCTACCCCCTGTTCGGCTAGTTGGGAAATTTGTTCCGATTGCTGCTGAAGTTCCTTAACGTATTGTCCTTGTTGCAAAGCCACCCCAAGCTGAGTTGCTATCTGAGACAGCACGTTCAGTTCCCCTGTTTCCCAATGGCGCGGTCCAGTATTTTGAAAAGCAGCTAGTAGACCCCATAATTTTTCTCCTAAAAAGATCGGGGCGATCGCATAGGCTTTGGCTTGGTACTCTTCTAAAACTTCAAGATAACAGGGTGTAAAGCCAGCTTGGTAGATATCATCCCGCGTTACTAACTGGCGATCGCGGAATCTGCCTCCCTGAGTTTCTTGCAGGAAAGTATCGTCAGAAAACCTTAATGAGTCTTTGTTCATACTCTTAATACCCTGACAATCGCTCAAACTCTCTTGCAGATTGGGGATTATTTTTTGCTTCTCCATTAAGCTCTCCCAACCACGACCATAAGATTCGGCGATAAAATGACCGCTCCAATCGGGATTGAACTGGTAAATGGCAACGCGATCGCAATTTAAGATTGAGCGCAACTCTTTTGTAGTTGTTCTGAAATTAGTTTCTACATTCAGAGGCTTGCGAATATTTTCGATAATTCTGGTAAGGAATTGTTCCCGCTCGGCAATTCTAGCTAATTGGGCATTCTTAGTTTGAACCTGCTCGAATGTTTCTGCTTGTTTGAGGGCAATCCCAATCTGAGCAGCGACTCGCTTGAGCAATTGTAGTTCCGACTCCGACCAATTACGAGGGCCAGTGTTTTGGAATGCCGATAACAAGCCCCATAATTCCTGACCCTTAAAAATGGAAACTACAGCACAGGACTTCAACCCGTAGTATTCTAATGCTTCGATATGGCAATCAGTCAAACCAGCATTGTAGATATCATTGCAAACCAGAGCTTCATCGTTTTGGAATCGTCCCCCTTGATTTTCATTCAAATAGGGGTCATCCCAGTTTTGTCCGATGAATTTCGGATATCCAGGTAATTCTGCTTCACCGACAAACTCCCCGAAGTATTCTTCGTTAAATTTATAAATGGTAACTCGCTCGATTTCTAGCAGTTTGCGGACTTCTTGAGTGGCAGTTTGGAAAATTGTCTCCAGATCGAGGGAGGAGCGAATCTTGTCAACTACTCGGCTCAAGGTTTGCTCCTGTCTGGCTAGGGTGTCTAAGTCGGTATTTCTGGCTTCGAGCTGTTCTAAGTTCTCCGCCTGATTGAGGGCGATGCCAATTTGGGCAGCTACTCGTTTGAGCAGTTCAACTTCTGAATCTGACCAATGATGTGCGCTCGTGTTTTGAAACCCAGCTAGTAAACCCCAAAGTTTTTGCTCCTTGAACAAGCCAACAACGGCAAAAGACCTCACCCCAAACGATTCCAAAACTTCCAAATGACACTCAGACAAGCTACCTTGATGAACATCATCGCAAACGTAGCTGGCATTAGTATCGTAGCGGAATCGCCCCCCCTGATGTTCTTGTAAATAGGAGTCTTCCCAACCACTGCCCACTAGTTTGGGAAATCCCGCTAGCTCCGATTCGGCAATAAAATCACCTCCAAGGTAGTGATCGTGGAACTGGTAGATAACCACTCGCTCGATGCCTAACAGTTTGCGGACTTCTTGAGACACAGACTTAAACAGGGCATCGAGATCTAAAGATTGGTTAATTTTATTAAATACTTTATTAAGGGATTGCTCCTGTCGAGCCAGCCGATCTAACTTTAGATTTCTGTCTTGAATTTCCTCCAGAATCTCCGCCTGACTCAGAGCAATACCAATCTGAGCAGCTACTCGCCGAAGCAGTTCGACTTCCGACTCTAACCAATCCCGCGTACTGGTATTTTGAAAAGCAGAGAGCAAGCCCCATAATTCTCTATCCTTGAAAATTGAGACTACAGCACAGGATTTTACCCCAAAAAATTCCAACGCCTCGATATGACATTCGCTCAAGTCTGCATTGTAGATATCATTGCAAACTAGGGCTTCGTCGTCGCGGAATCTTCCACCCCGATTTTCGTTTAAATAGGGGTCTTCCCAACCACTACCAACCAGTTTGGGAAATCCAGGCAGTTCCGCTTCGGCGATAAAATCCCCGAAGTAGTCTTCACGAAACTTATAGATCGTGACTCGCTCGATACCTAATAGCTTGCGGACTTCTTGGGTCGCCACCTCAAATAACGTCTGGAGGTTGAAGGGTTTACGTAGCTTATCGAGAACCTTTGCCAGAGCCTTCTGAGTCTTTAGCTGTCCTTGCAGTTGCTCCCGTACTTGTTCAACTTGTAACTGTACCCCTAGCTCGGTGCATACTTCCTCCAGCAAGCGAAGCTCTGAATCTTGCCAAGGTCGAGGTTTCCAGCACTGTTGTACCACCATCAGTCCCCAAACTCGTTTTGGTAACAATACGGGCAGTGCCAAACTGGAGCTAACCTGAAAGCGTTCGGCTAGCTGCAACTGATAGGGAGACAGATCTGCCTGCTTTACGTCCGCGATCGCCACTATTTTGGCTCGTTGATAGCTTTTAGCATTGGATAAACCAAAGCACAATGAGGGTAATTTTTCTCCTCTTGCGGGAGTAAATCCTTCTCGAACTACTTCGGCTACCACAACTCCGTTGCTGTCTGAACTAAAAGCATAGAGCAATACTCGATCCGCATTTAAAAGTTGCTTAACTTCCCTGACAGTCGTGTCAAGCAAAGTCGCATTATCTTCAGCCAGACGTAGTTTTTCGGCGATCGCCCGAATCTTTTCTGACTCTAACCTTTCCTGCTCCTCGACGGTAGTTGACAGTTTGATAACCCGCTCGATTCGCTCGCGCAAAGGCTTGGACTCTTTAAAGTCTAATTGGTCTAAATCCTTGGCCAAAGACTGCAATTCAGTTTTGACTTCTTGGCGATCGATATAACTCTTTTCCTTATAACCGTTTTCAGAGTTACGGAAGTTAGTATTTATATTGGCGGAGTTAAACAGGCTGGTCATAAAATCTATTTTCTAACTAGTAATTATGGTTTAATTTGTTGCTCGTAACCGTTGGCTTCCTAAAGTTTTCTGCTCTTTAATCATTCAATCTCTCGATCTAAATTTTCGACTTTCTCGATAATGGCATCTGCATTCAAGAGGGCTAAAGTATTTCCCTCCGAATCAACAAAATAGCCCTCTAAAAATGCTAGTAATTTAGAGGGCAACGTCTGAGCAGGAAAAGGCTTTAGATCATTCAGATTGTAAACTTCAATCGAGCTAACTTGCTCTACTAATAGTCCGATGGCTTGTTCTGAAGCTTTTACTAGTATTGCCATGTAGACTTCGGGGATTAGTTCTCGTTGAGATAGATGAGCATCTCCCATTAAATACAGTAAGTCTACCATCCAAATGGCTTCACCCCGTCTGTTGGCAATTCCTAATAAATACTGAGGCAATTCGGGAATTGGTAAAATCTCTTTCGGGCGAACTTTAATTACCTCTACTAAGCGGTCTAGAGACAACAAACCAGTAGTTTCTTCACCCAGAGAAAATCGCACAAATCGGCACGTTTTTGCTTCCCATTCTGCTATTTGCTGCATCTGCTCAAACTTAACTAAATCCGCAAGCGGTTCTGTTTGCCTCATCGATAGCTGTCTCCCTAAATAAATTGACGAATTGTGTCGAGCAACTTATCTCTATCGACGGGTTTGGTCAGATAAGCATCTGCTCCGCCCATTTTTCCCCATTGCTTGTCTACTTCTGTATTTTTGGTAGAGCAAAGTACGATGGGAATACTTTTGGTTTGAGGATCGGATTTGAGTTGACGGCAAAGTTGAAACCCGCTTTGTCCTGGCAAAATCACATCCAAAACAATTAAATCTGGCTTTTGCTGTTGTAGTCTAGCTTGAGCATCTTCCCCAGTTCTAACTGGCATTACTGACAGCCCTTCTTTTTGTAAATAGAGCGTTAATAGCTCCATATCTGTCATACTGTCTTCGACAATCATCACTGTATTCATTGCTATTTTTCGATCTATTGAATATTTTGAAGTTACAGAAATTACTAATATTGCTTCTCAAAAGTCAAAAGTTTTTCTGTTTGGAGTTTTATGCCTTACGATTCAAGCGATACATACTTACGCAACATGGATAATACCTGCTTCTGATTGACTGGTTTAGAGATAAAGTCACTAGCCCCCACAATTTTGCTTCTCACTCGGTCGATCAGTCCATCTTGACCCGTCAAAATCACAATCGGAATATTTTTAGCTTGAGAAATTCGCCTAATTTGAGCGCATAGTTCGTAACCATTAACAATTGGCATCACTAAATCGAGAAAAATCAGATCTGGTTGAATTTTAAGCAGCTTGGGAATTGCCACGATCGGGTCTTGGATCTCATAAAAACGATAACCTTCCTGGGCAACGATCTGTTTCATCTGAGTACATACTGTTGGACTATCATCAATGCACATTACTCTAGGCATAGAATCTTGAGGAAATAAATCTGATGATAAAATACCAGCAAATGACGGCTCGATTGCTCGACTTGGTTTTTCTACATCCTGGGTATTTTTTACAGAATCATTTTCTCTAATTTTCTGGATTTCTAAGAAGCTCATTATCCCCGATTTAACGTATTGGACAAAAAATAAAGTTAAATCTGGCAGGGGTTGGTTTAATGCTAAAGATAAGCTCCGTATGGTTTGCTTGCCATTTACCAACTTAGTCAGTAGCCAATATTCATCTGCTGAGTTTTCCAAGTCTTTCCGTAGCCGTTCGGGTTGCTCGACGATCGGAACTAAGTTGGGCGAGTATTGATTTAATTCCAGCTGTTGCCAGAGTTGCCATTTTTGCGTGACTTCCGCTAAACTTTGGTCTATCCGAGTAAAAGTGAAGGCAGATTGAGGACAATTCTCCTCATCATAAGTACACAGAAGCGGACGGTCTGGTTGCTCATGCTCGTATTGTAAGATATCAAACAAAACTTCATCTAAAGTATCTTTAACTAAAGCTACTATCTGAGAACGCTTCCTCATGTCTTGTTTTAGTATGCTTGAAAGTAGTAAGTATCCGTCAAATTTAGCTGTTTCTGAATTGGTTTGCTGCAATTGACTGATTTCAGGACAATAATGATTCAAAAGCCGATGCCAACGCTCTAAAGGGTAGGTTCCTCCTCCAGCCCAAATTAAACGCCCCAAGTAAAAATACAGACTCCACCTTAGCTTCTTTGAAGCCTCAATATCCAGCCTACATCTAAAAAGTTGTGACTGAAACTGATACAGCAGAGAAGCCAGACCAAGCTGATTTTTTAATTCCAACATACTATCCAAGCATACAAATATGTTTTTTGAGATTACAGTTACTTAAAGTAACTTTGAATATCTGGAAATTACGTAAGTAATATAGCTATTTTAGCTCGAACAACTAAAGTAGCAAAATATACTGAATAATTTTTCTAGATAATTTGAAAAGGCTCAAGCACTCAGCCTAGTTTTTTAATTCCAATATACTATCTAAGCATACAAATATGTTTTTTGAGATTACAGTTACTTAAAGTAACTTTGAATATCTGGAAATTACGTAAGTAATATAGCTATTTTAGCTCGAACAACTAAAGTAGCGAAATATACTGAATAATTTTTCTAGATAATTTGAAAAGGCTCAAGCACTCAGCTACAGACAATTCTGAAATATACGACATCAGTTTGTCAATGTTTTTACTTAAATCATGACACGACTTGAATCAGTGATTACACGGATGCTAGTCCCTTATTTGGTGTTGCTGAATAAGTAATAATTCAGACCCTCGCGGGAACAGTTTTAAACTTAAGCTTGGGATTGGCATCACTAGTTGAAATTAAGCTACATAAAGTATTATCAAAAATAAAGTTTAAGTAAAATCAAGGAAAATAGATTTAAGATTTAGTAAACACCAAAGTATAAATGCCGATCTTTTTGTATTCTAGATTGAGTTAGCTGTAATTTGCAGAGACTTTCTACTTGGAAAAAGCCGATATTTTATGATTATAAATTCCTAAGATCAGTAGATTAATTTCAGTAAAAATATTTATCTAGTATTTAAGTTGGCTAATGTTCAAGCTATTTAAAAATCTTCTTCCTGCTGAATCTGTAAGTAAATCTGATTCGGCGATCGCAAATTCCAACTCTAGCTTATCTGAAGCTTGGGAAGCACAAATTGCCCATGCAGATAGTTTGTGGGAACAAGGTAAATTGAGCGAAGCTCTAGCAATATATGGTTTGGCGATTGAAAAAAACCCCAATTTGTATGAAATACAGCAGCGTTTGGCAGGACGTTTGAAGCAACAAGGAGATCTGGCATTAGCCTATGAAAAATTAGCGACAGACTTAAAAAATCAGGGAAACATCCCCGAAGCAGCTAATTATTATCGTCAAGCAATCAATCTCAAAGCTTTGACTGGAAATACAAAGGAACAGTTGCTCAGATCTAGTGTTTCTAAAACTCAAAGATCGCCCATACCTCTTTCTAGCCTAAAAGAAGCAGCATTTTCTTTTCAACCTTTAACCAATAATTCTGCCTTGGCTACAGTCTCATCGCCAAAATTATCTTGGTCAAATAATGCTGGAGTAGATTCAAATGTATCTCCTTCATTTTCTCCTCGTCTCAAAGCGGTTAATCCCCAACAAGCTAAGGATATTGATTGGGAAACCGCACAAGTTTATCTCCAAAAAGCACTAGATCATCTAGAAAAACAAGAATGGGAACAGTCTGCTCTTGCCTGCAAACAAGCAACTAAAATCCTGCCCAATATGGCAGAAGCCTATAAAATTTGGGGAAATGCCTTACAAAGAATGGGTAAGACGGCAGAAGCAATGTCTTGCTATGCCAAGGCAGTAGAAATCAAACCAAATTTAGCTCAGGTTTACGCGGGAATTGCAGATATTTACGGTCAACAAAAAAAATGGCAACAAGCAATTAAACACTATCAAAAAGCAATTATCATTAAACCTAGTGCCAAGGTGTATCGTAGTTTAGCCGAAATTTGGCAACAGCAAGGAGATTCAGAGCAAGCCCAGTTAAATCTGGACAAAGCGATGAAATTAGAATTATCTCAACAGCGGTCTAAGTCTAATTCAGAGAAGACGATGAGCGAGCCAAATATAGCCACAGAATCGGAGTCTGAATCTGTACGCTCAGTAGAAGCATATTGCCGTGCAGCTAGAGAATCAGAACAACAAGATAATTGGAAACAGGCAGCAATTTACTATCGTAAGGCTCTCGATATTAGTATGGCTTTACCCGCGCTGCCACCCCAGACAATTTCCAAGTCACCAGTAACACCATCTGATTCCGAGTCACAAAAGCCACAACCACCTCAAGAAAATTCAACCGCAACACAATCTGAAGCTTCTGAAAGTCAATTAGATAGAGCAATCAAACGTTATCTGAAGCAATCGAAGCTACAGCCAAATTCTCCCAAAATTCATACCGATCTGGGCAATTTGTATGCCAGAAAAGCTAAATGGCGATATGCGATCGCTTCTTACCGTAAAGCAATTGAGATCGATCCTCAATATGCTAAGGCACACTTAAATTTAGCCAGAACCTTATTAAAGATAGGTAAACAACAAGAGTTCATCAAACAGATGCAGGTAGCCTTGGGGATCGAATCAAAAATTGGCTCGGCATTAGACCGTTTTTATTTGGCTAATGCTCTGATCGATCGAGATCAATATCAACAAGCCATCGGCTTTTATTACAAAGCGATTATTCTCAATCCCAAATTTGCTCAAGCCTATCACCGTATGGCGGAGGTATTAAGCAAACAGGGCAAACATCAGCAGGCGATCGAATTTTTGAAACAAGCAATTCATCATAACCCTAAAGATGCAGAATCCTATTTCTTTTCGGGACAACAATTTGAACTGCTTCAGCAATGGGATAATGCGGTTAAAACTTATAGTAAAGTACTTCAATTGGAACCTCAATTTCCTGGAGCAACTCAGAAATTAAATCACGCCCTAGCAGAGAAGTTAAAGCTAAGTCATAAGCCAAAAGGCGAATCAGCAGAATAATTAAGCCATTTCTCTCAATTAAGAGCATTATTCTGCTTTCGGTTGTCGATCGCTGGCGGATAATAATGCTCGATTAGGAATCGATCGCCGCTATACATTCAATCTCTACCAAGACATCTTTGGGGAGGCGAGAAACCTCGACGCAAGCGCGAGCGGGGGCGGTGTCTTCGCTAAAATATTGAGCATAGACTTGATTCATGGCAGTAAAATTAGCCAGATCGGTGAGAAAGACGCTAGTTTTGACCACATTTTCCCAACTAGCTCCCGCTGCGGTTAAGATCGCTTCGAGATTAGTCATTACCTGTTTGGTTTGAGCAGTAATATCTCCCTCTCCCACAATCTCTCCCGTCTGGGGATCTAGGGGAACTTGTCCTGCGACAAACAGCATTTGACCAGAAGTCGCGATCGCTTGATTATATGGGCCCACGGGAGTGGGAGCTAAGTCAGTACTAATAACTTTTTTAGACATAAAAATTGAAAATTAATCCTAAAATTAGTAGCAATGAACTGGAAAGATATAAATTGACGGCAACAAACTTGCTATTGCTTACTTTTTCTGGGTTGGCGTGGTTTTGATTGACGTGCTTGACTAGCTGATAGGCAAAGGGCAAACTAGCAAAAACGATTAGACTCAGCAGAGGCAAAGTTTTACCGATCGCTAAAATCAGCGTCAGAAGATAAATACTCGCAGTCAATAAGGTTAATACTTTTGCACCTGTTTTTGTTCCCAAACGGACAATTGGCGATCGCTTTCCTGCTGCTAGATCGTCTTCTACCTGATGGAAATGGGAACAGAACAAGATAATCGAAGTGCTAACGCCGATAATGCTAGAAATTGCCAGATTCCCCCAAGAAAATGTCTGGGTTTGCGAATAATAGGCTGCGGATACAGCACCAGGGCCAAAGGTAAAAAAGCAGATTATTTCTCCTAACCCCAGATATCCCAAGCGAAAAGGAGGCCCTTGATAGGTATAGCCCAACAGACAGCATAACAGCACTAACTCCAGCACCGTCAAGTCTTGTTGCCACCAAGTTATAGCAGCAATACCTGCAATTCCCATTCCCAAACAGAGGTTGGCAGCCCAAAAAACCAAGGATTTGTTTCCGGTTAAATTGACGACTGAATGCTCTTTGTTGATATCGATACCCGTTTCGGAGTCAAAAACATCATTGCTCAGATTGAGCCAAGCGATAATTAAGATTGCCGAACCCAAAAAAGTAAAAAAAATCTGGGGTTGAAAAATCTGAGTTTGGAAAAAGGCTACTGATGTCCCCACAGCGATCGGCGCGATCGCTACACTATATATTGGTGGTTTAATCGCAGCAAGCCATAAATGATGAGTTTTTTTGCTTATTTGCTTGGTAGTCATAGAGATGTGACAAGCGGTCAGAATTACAGTTATGTCGCTATAAAGACGACCTCTTGTACCCTATCAGGTATAGTCCCTAGTCTTTATTTTGTTTCATGAAAGTTTATTTTTGGCAATTTTTTCTCGCTTCCTAAGTAGTTAATCACCTTTTTTTCTCGACCTTCTGAGTCGATCTTTTCTCCTGGCTGTTGCGAGCGAGCAGTCGTTACCCGATCGACAATTAGCTCAACTAGCCTGTTGGGACTATTGCAGCTATTAGCCTATAATGTGTATCATAAATTCACTTTTTTTTATTAGCTGTTTACTAATAGACAATCAACTTAATATTTTGGCAAGATTGTTGCCGAATTTTTTTAGGGAATGACACAATCTAAAAACTCTATGTCCTTTGCAACTCAGCCTAATCCTTTTATTTTAGATAATAATAGTACAGAATTAGAAAATTTTTGGCAGAATAACGAACTGAATTTTGCGGTAGATAAAAATACAAAAATTATTAGCTTTGCCTATCAAATTCCCAATGTCGATCCTCTTACTTGTTTACAAAAATTAAATCACAACGATAGGTTACATTTTTATTGGGAAAATTGTAGCAAACAAGAAGCGGTTGTAGCTTGGGGAGTAGCCAGAAGTAATTATACCGAGTCCAATTCTCGATTTAGTTCGGCTCAAAATTTTATCAAAGAGTGTTTTCAACAAATAGTTAGAGAAGGAGAAAGTAACCTATCAATTGGTAAGCCGAGTGTATTTTGTAGCTTTACTTTTTTTGCCGACTCTCAAGACTCCCAACCTTTTAAATCTGGGACGTTATTTTTACCCCGCTTTCAAATAGTAAAGAAAAATAAAAACTGCTGTTTGATTATTAACTATCCTCTCTCGGAGAAACAAGAAAAGCGTACATTTGTCAAGCAAATTAAACAAAAGTTAGATAAGTTTGATTGGGCAGAATTAGAACGACCAAATATCAATAAAAACAGTAGCTTGTTGTCCATGGATCGAAAGCAAGATCGAGACTCCGATTATTTTAGATCTGTCGTCACATCTGCTCTAGATGCGATCGCGATAGGCGAACTGAGCAAAATTGTTATTGCCCACACTACCGAAATACATTCTAGTCAACCTTTTCAGACTATCGACTCCTTAGATAATCTGAGACAGCTGCATCCAGACTGCTATATATTCTCGACTAGCAACGGAGAAGGACAACATTTTATTGGTGCGAGTCCCGAACGTTTAATTAGCGTCCAAAATCGACAGTTGGTTACTGATGCCCTGGCTGGCTCTGCTCCTAGGGGAACAAACAATACTCAAGATTTGCATTTAGCTAATTTGTTACTCAAAAATCGTAAAGAGAAACGAGAGCATAAAGCTGTAAGCGATTTTATGATCCAACGTCTGCGCAGTATTGGTTTAAAACCCCAACAGCTACCGCTACAATTACTTAAATTATCCAATATTCAACACTTATGGACACCAATATATGCTCATTTACCAGCAGACATCAATCCCTTAGAAATAGTAGCTCTGCTTCATCCAACTCCTGCGGTAGCTGGTGTAGCCACAGAAATTGCCTGTGAAAAAATCCGTCACTACGAAAAATGCGATCGCTCTCTCTATGCTGCTCCTTTAGGTTGGGTAGATTATGAAGGAAATAGTGAATTTATTGTCGGTATTCGTTCGGCATTGATTGATGGCAACCGCGCTCGGCTTTACGCGGGAGCAGGGATCGTATCTGGCTCTAACCCCGATAAAGAATTTGATGAGGTGCAGTTGAAATTGCAATCTTTGTTAAAAGCTTTGGTTTGAGTAAATGTCATTAACCACTAACCACTGTAGGGGCGAACGGCCGTTCGCCCCTACCACTAACCACTAACCACTAACCATTAACCATTGACCATCGATTTCCGTAACGTAAATACAGTTTGGGCATCAGTACTGGTGGAAACATTGTACCGTTGTGGGCTGACTATGGCAGTAATTTCTCCTGGTTCGCGATCGACTCCTCTGGTATTAGCATTTGCCCATCATCCCCAGATCGATACTATAGCGATTTTAGACGAACGTTCTGCTGCCTTTTTTGCCCTAGGTAGAGCCAAAAAAACGGGTTTGCCCGTAGCATTGGTTTGTACGTCTGGTACGGCAGGAGCAAATTTCTATCCCGCAGTTGTCGAGGCAAAAGAAAGCTGCGTTCCCTTAATTATTTTAACTGCCGATCGCCCTCCTGAATTACGTCACTGTCATGCAGGGCAAACTATCGATCAGATCGAGTTATACGGCAATTTTCCTAATTGGCAATGCGAACTGGCTCTACCCGAAGCTAATTTGGGGATGCTCAGTTATCTCAGACAAAATATAATTCAGGCTTGGAAACAGTCGCTTTTTCCTACCCCTGGAGTCATACATCTCAATTTGCCATTCCGCGAACCCCTCGCGCCTGCGATCCAGCCAGAATTAGCAGAGTTGCAAGGGCAGTTTTCAGCGCGAGATTTCTTTCAAGCCGTAGCTGTCCCTTTAGCAGTCAATTACCCAACTTATTCTTTACCTGGGGATAGTTGGCAGCAAAAATCGGGAATTATTATTGCAGGTTTAGCCCAACCAAAAAATCCTCAAGCCTATGTAGAAGCGATCGCTCGCTTATCACAACTGTTGTCTTTTCCCGTGTTAGCCGAAGCATTATCACCTGTAAGAAATTATGCGGGATTAAATTCCTATTTAATCTCTACTTATGACTCAATTTTGCGTCAGGAGACTATAGCAGCCGAGCTTGTGCCTGAAATAGTCATTCAAATTGGAGAATTACCCACCAGCAAACAGCTTCGCCAATGGCTCGGCAAGCTGAATATCGAACGTTGGATTATCGATCCTAGAAATGATAACTTCGATCCGCTACATGGCAAGACGATTCATCTTAGTAGTTCAATAGAACAGCTAGAACTCAATCTCACCTCTGATTTCGACAAGACTCCATCTCAATATTGTCAGCGTTGGTGCGAACTAGAAGCTCAAACCAGAACTAATTTAGACAATACTCTAGCATCTCTCGATGAAATCTACGAAGGAAAAGCAGTTTGGCTCATGTCTGAGAGTTTGGCGATCGCTACCCCAGTTTTTCTCGCTAATAGTATGTCAGTACGCAATGCAGAATATTTTTGGCAACCTAATAACAATCAGATAGTTCCTTATTTTAGTCGTGGGGCAAATGGTATTGACGGTACGCTTTCTACGGCATTGGGTATTGCTTATCAAGATGCAGGAGTATTGCTAACGGGAGATTTAGCTCTCTTACACGATACTAATGGGTTTTTAATTCAGCAAAATTTTCAAGGACACTTAACTATCGTGGCGATTAATAATAATGGCGGGGGAATTTTTGAGATGCTACCCATAGCCAGTTTTACCTCAGAATTTGAACAATATTTTGCCACTCCTCAGTCAGTAGATTTAGCTAAGCTCTGTGCTGCTTATAATGTAGAACACCAGCAGATAGATAGTTGGCAGCAATTAAAACAACTCTTGAGTAACTTACCCACAACAGGGATTAGAGTCTTAGAGTTAGTTTGCGATCGCGCTAGGGATGCTGCTTGGTTAAAAAGTAACCTAGCTCAATTTAGTAAAGATTCTCAAACAGAAAGCTCAAGTGTTTAGTCGTTAGTCGTTAGTCATTAGTTATGGCTGCTTCCTCATCTCCCCCACCTCCCTCATCTCCCTCTACTTCTCCAAGTCACAGCCTAATATCGTATACTGTATACTTAGTCTTAAAATCTACTCAAGCATTTAGTAGTTTCTCATGAGTTAAAACTCAAACTATGATTGCTATTCAAAGAGGTCAGTCCCTACGACAACAAGTATATCAAGCCCTAAGACAAATTATTCTTACAGGTGATTTGGCTTCGGGAGAACGAGTAGTAGAAACCAAGTTAGCTAAACAATTGCAGGTAAGTCGTACCCCGATTCGTGAAGCTATTGGTCAGTTGCAAAAAGAGAAATTAATCGTGTCTAATCCTAAAGGTGGTTTTAGAGTTGCGACTCTTTCTGCTGAGGATGCAATTCAACTTTATGATTGTCGGATAGCTTTAGAAAATCTTGCTGTCGCTGGTGCTTGCGAAAAAATTACCACCAAACAGCTAAAACAACTCGAAAAATATGTGTTGTTAGCAGAAAAATTGGTAGAATCTCCCTCTAGTAAATCTAGTAGTTCTAAACTCCTTGACGTAGATTATCAATTTCATCATAGCATCGCAGCCAGTTCGGGTAATCAATGGCTGTTGACTTTGTTAGAACAGGTTTTTGACAAAATGGCGTTGTTGAGAGTTCAAACCACTAAACACAACCCCAAAGTATTAGAGATTCGCCTCGAACACAGAGAGATTTATGAAGCGATCGCCCAAAAAAACTCAGAATTAGCGCGAAAAACTATTACCGAACATTTAATCGCCAGTAAAGCCAGAGTTGTACGAGAACTGGAAAATATTAATAAGGCTGAATCTTTGAATATTTAAGTGAGGTTAAGATCGTGACAACAGCAACGACAGATACCAAGCGCGTCTTTATTTGTGGTTCCGCTTTGAGAGGACAACCAGACCATCAAAATCTGACCAACGCCAAATTTATCAAGGCTAGCAAAACTCTCCCTCAGTATCGTCTTCATGCAGCCGAAAATGGTTGGCATCCTGCTATCTATGGGGTTGAATCGGGAGGAGTCAGCATTCCTGGAGAAATTTACGAGATGACTAACCAAGAATATGAATATCTCTTAGCAAATGAACCTCCCCATATGTATCCCGCTACGGTAAATCTAGAAGGAGAAGAACAGGCGATCGCCATGCTGTACCCGAAAGAATTAGTTGAAAAGTATAACTGGCCCGATATTTCCGATCTTGGGGGGTGGGCAGCTTATAAATCAGTTAGTAGTTAGTAGCTCAAAGAGACAAGACTATTGCTGTTGGTAATCCTGCTAAGGTTATTCGCTATCGCTTTGAGTCTAAAACAATTGAGCGATTGATAAGACTGAGTTGTATATAGATAAATATTAATTCTTCCTATATAGCGTTTCTCGTATTAATGAGATACACCCTGCTTAGGATAAGTTCGGAGTTCGGAGTTCGGAGTTCGGAAAATTTTGTACCTCACCTATTTGAGAAAGGCTATATAACATAGAAAAACCCAGAGCAATTGTGCTGAATTTAACCTTTTGAGGTAGTATTTAGAGTCGCATGAAATTAAGTCAGGCTGACTAAACGATAGACTTGAAACTAGCAAGATTTAGGAAGCTAAATTTAATTAATTGTTCTCCCGCGCTAGCCAGCAACTTTCTAGTAGCTTGTCTGAGAACAGAACAGAACTTAAAAGAGTTTGGGTTTGCTTGATATCTCGCTCGGTAGCTTGAAATTCAGACAGATCGCAGAGGGTTTCTAATAAAGCCCAAGCCAAAACTCCTTTAAGAAGCGATCGCTCTACTCGATTTAATGGCAAACATCCATCGTATATCGACAGAGTATATTTGAGTTGCTCAAAGGTCAACAGACTTCCCCCAGCAGGTGAAGAACCGCTAGCTAGTCCATAACATAAATCGATAATCCGTTCGCCCTGGGATGACTCATCTACACGAGTACAGCTAGATGCGGTAATTAATCACCTTCTCAGGGTCCAAAACTTTATTGCTACCGATGTGACTCAACTAGCACGCGATCGAGCACTCAAACTGGGTTGGTTGTAAATTACTTTGATGCCTTCGCAATATGTCAACCAACACTAAGAATTAGATAATATTTTTCTCCATCAATAAATCGTCATCATCGCGATCGCCGATATATTTAAAATTTGCCTCTCGATCTTGTCTGCCAGCTACCTAATTTTTGGGCTTACGAGAAGGATAATTTTTTTACTATTTCATCCTCCATCGAACAAGCTAGCATACCAATTACGGTGTCATTTCGATAAATTGCTCTTAAAATATTGTCTGGTTCAAATGTTAGATTCGGCAATTGTTTCCAGGTTCGAGACTAAATTATTTACAGCAACATGCTTTATTATTACTACAACCCCAGTCGTTTTTGTCCGATCGCGATCGCACCCAGAAGATCCGATTGATAGTAAAAAGTATAATAAAACAAAAATAAGACAATGCTACTATTAGAATTAGAAGATTTAAATCAAATCACAGGTTCTGGGAGATTAAACGGCACAAATGACAACGATTTGTTAGTTGGAGAGTCTTTAGGAATTCAATCGGAAGAAATCGCCTCTCGCCTTGAGGGATATGGAGGAGATGATGTCTTGGTAGGTTCTGATGGAAGAGATATCTTCAATCCAGGATCGGGAAATGCCTCAATTACAGCCAACAATGGAGCCGATCTGATCTATATCGATCATGCTAAAAGTGGAGATCGCATCACTATAGACATGGCGGATACAGACAATGCCCAGGATCGATTGATATTCGGCAATCACTTCTCTGCCTACGGTTCTACCCTAGAATCTAGTTATGTTGAGATCCAAAACTGGGGAGAAGAGGATACTCTGGTGTTAAGAGGGTTAACCAGTCCTAACGATTATTACTATACAGTCCCAAGTCCCGATGATTTACTAGTTTATGTCTCCCATGAAGGGTATTTATCAGTGCTTCGTTTTGAGGGAATTCTAGACGTGAATATTATCGAAGCGGATCACTAAGAAAAGTTATTAAGAAAAGGGTGGTTAGACTTGTTGCGAATTAACTCAAAAAAATGGGTGAAACCCTTGTTTATCAACACATTCAGCGATCTTTGACTGCAAACATCTGTAAGCCTGATCTGGTAAGCTTTTCAGACGATTTAAATCTTATTACGCAACAAGTCTAGTTATTAACCACCTTTAAAATAAAATACACTTACTAATTGGCACGCATGGCATCTGGTTAAAAATTATCAGTGCAGAAAAAACGGCAGTCAAAAATCGTCGCTTCTGGTTTTTCTTCATAAAACTAGAGTCAACAAAAATTAAAGGTAGTTTTCTAAAGATGATAAATCCAAAGACTCAAAATTTTTAAAAAACCTTAATAAACGAGTTGCTATTTGATTTACACCTTGAGAAACATTAGACTCAATATTTAAAGGAATTACTGGATCGTGGAGAGATAAACGCAATAAAAACCAGCCGTCTTCTTGAGATGACTGACATGATACTCTTACTCCTTCATAATTATTGGGGACAATTTCCCAATCAGTTTGAGTTGTCGCAAATTCTTTTAGTTTCTCGATGACATTATTACCATAATTTTTAAAATCATCCTCATTTATTTTTAATCTAAATTCTTCACTTTCTACTGGCTCTTTTAACTCGCCAATCAGATCCGTTAACAGTTTCCCTTGTAGTTTAGATTTAGCCAATTCAACTAACAATTTAGTAGCCAAATACGCCCCATCATCGAGGAAATAATTTTCCTTCATCGCCCCGTGTCCAGAGGTTTCGATCGCCAGCCAAGATTCTTCACCAGAATTATTGAGTCTAATTGATTCATTAATTACGTTTTTATAGCCTCGTTTAAAGCGGTGATGTTTGCCACCTAAATCCTTAATGAATTGAGTCAAACCATCAGAAGTAATCGAATCTGTAACAATAGTAGAGCTTGGATGTTCTTGTAAAACTATTGCGGAAATAAGAGCGATCGCACGATTACGATTGATTTCCTTACCCTGACTATCTACGGCTGCAACGCGATCGACATCGGTATCAAAAATAATGCCAAAATCAGCCTTATTCTTAATAACCGCCTGACAAATTGCTGCCATCGCTTGTTTATTTTCGGGGTTGGGAATATGGTTAGGAAACATTCCATCGGGTTCGAGAAATTGACTGCCAGTTGTATCCGCACCGAGAGGTTTTAACACCTTGTCTACATAAAAACCCCCTGCACCATTACCCGCATCAACTACTATTTTTAATCCCGTCAAAGGTTGTTCGTAATTATCGGGATGACTAACTCCTTGACGGACAGTTTCTACTAATTGGGCTGCATAAATCGAAATAAAATCATCATTAACAACCTCTCCTTTAGTATCGTTATTAATTACCTTACCAGATTCAGCGATCGCCAAAATTTCTGTAATATCTGCTTTGCCCAAACCAGCCTGGGGTGTAAAAAACTTTAAACCATTACGATTAAACGGCAAATGACTAGCAGTCAGCATAATCGCTCCATCGCAGTTAAAGCCATCCGTCACCGTACTCATAAACATGGCAGGAGTTGAAGCAATATCGAAGTTATAAACTTTAGTTCCCGCGATCGCAATTCCCTCAATTACCGACTGACTGAGAGTCTCACCAGACAAACGACTATCCCTACCAATACCAACACTCAATTCAGGAGTAGGTTTACCCGCTTTTCGCGCTAGCCAACTAACAAAAGCATTACCCAAACTGTGAGCCACTTCAGGGGTTAAATTTACCGCTTCGCCACTGACACCCTCTAAAGCCACACCGCGTATATCCGAGCCATTTTGCAGCTTTTTCCAGTCGATATTGTTCATTGTTAATTGTTGATTGTTGATTGTTAATGGTTAAAAGCTTTATTGTCAAATATTTTAGATGCATTTAACGGACATAAAACAAAACCATAACTATGTTTTTAGCTCTTACAATTGTGTTCTTGACTAGCATTTATCCATATCCTTAGAAAAACTAGAACACATATCAGATAAATCATCTGTGTTTATCTGCGTTTATCTGCGGACTCTTTTTTACTCAAGCTTCCTAAGATCGGGCATCAATTGAGCAAAAGCAACCCCGCGATGACTAACCTTACCCTTAGTTGCTGGCGACATTTCCGCAAAAGTTTGTTTCTTCGTGGGGACATAAAAAATCGGATCGTAACCAAAACCACCCTTTCCACGAGGCGCAGTTAAAATTTCCCCAGGACATACTCCTTCAGTTTCCAAAGCAATCTTACCGTCGGGAGAAGCGATCGCGATCGCACAAACAAACTTCGCCTGTCTGTTATCCGTCTCTGCCAATTCTCTCAACAAGCGATCGATCCGATCTTCGTCTGTCTTACCATAACGTGCCGAATAGATTCCTGGCGCACCACCCAAAGCATCTACCATTAAACCAGAATCATCGGCGATCGCCCATTCTCCCAAAGCCTTTGCCACTTCTGAAGCTTTAAGACGAGCATTAGCAATAAAAGTAGTACCCGTCTCTTCTATATCCAAATCCGCAGGTTTCAACTCCAACTGCCAAGGCAAACCCGTCAGATATTCCTGCATCTCTTTTAATTTACCAGGATTCCCCGTAGCGACGACTAATTTTCTCACTGTTGAAAATATGTTTATTACCCTAGTGGTCAATTTATCACGAAAAACTTATTTATAGGATCTTCTATGTTTTTCGAGTTTTCGATTTCTATAGTGACAGATGATGGGGATATAATAATACCTCTACCCAAAAATATGTTTTAGTTACCCAAAATAATCTTGGAGACTCTACTCACTCTATAGAGCAAATAGCACCTAAAACTTGGGCTTATCTATTAAGCTACTCAAAGTATCTAGATGATAGAAAGAGCAAAATTTATTCTAATAAACCTCGTTTTTCTATATTCGGAGTAGGCGATTATGCTTTTATGCCCTGGAAAATAGCTATCTGTGGTTTATACAAAAAGCTTGATTTCAAACTAATAAATGAAATTAATAATCGACCAGTTTTTTTTGATGATACTGTTTACTTTATTAGCGGTACTTAAACAATTTTAGAAGTCAAAATGAGATAAAATACTTTTGCTGATTGAATTTAACATTATCCTAAATAGCGATCGCGCTTCGATGAAAGAAACCACTCCCGCAGCCATACAAGGAATACGTTTTAAGGGGGGCTTTATATCTAAGTTATCTGCTTGTACCGAGGGTTTTCGGTGGCACGAAGACCCCCCTTAAAACTAATTTCTCTCTCGCCATGCCTCCTTGCTTCGATAGATGGTGTCAAAAGTTTGATGATTTGCTGAGAAATAAAGCACAAAAAAGAGAATTTAGGCACTATTTAGGGGGATTATTGGGGGAAAGTGAGCGAAAAAATGTGTCACAAATGGCTAAAGATGCGGTAGAAGTCACATACCATAAATTACACCATTTCTTAACCGAAGCAACCTGGTCATAAGGATACAAAATTAAGGACTCTTCAAGTACCGAGGCACCTCGGCTCTCAACCGACAATTGAATTATAAAGAGTCCTTAATTTTTAATTCCTCTCAGGTCGGCACAGAAAATAAATGAGCGTCGTTTAGAGGTAATGAATAAATGCAACCAAACCAGAATAAGTCGAGGATTCAGTCTAATTGTTGACGATTCAGGACATAGAAAAAGCGCACCGCCTGCGCTGAGGTCTCCTCAGCGTAAAGACGGAGCAAGAAGTGGAAATTTTACCGCAGGAGTAGGACGACAGTATATCGGGGAAATTGGAAAAACAGATAATGGTAATGTTGTGGTAACAACTCATCTATATGATGGTCAAAAAAGCCTACCTTTAGATATAGAATTATATCAACATGGTAATTCGTTGCCTGAAGGAAAGAAAGACCGAAACTTTAAGAAAAAACCTACCTTAGCCTTGGAATTAATTGATAAAAGTTTGAAGCGGGGATATCGACCAGGAATAGTATTAATAGATTCAGACTATGGTAACAACACATCTTTTTTACTTGAACTAGAAAAAAAGAAATTCCAGTATATAGGAGGAATAGCTAAAAATCGTAATATTTTAGTTAAAACCCCATCAAATCAATTAGAAAAAATAAGAGTAGATGAATATGCTCAATGGTTATCTGATGAGGAATTCAAGGAGATTCAAATCCAGGGTGAAAAACCCAGAACCGTGTGGGTAGCAATTATCGAAGCAGAAATATCAAAGCTAGAAGGAATCAGAAAAATAGCTATCGTCATGAGTGCACCAGTCTTTGAAGATGCCGAAGATATTGACTACTTAATCACAAATGTTGGAGGAGAAAAACTAACTGAACAGTGGATAGTTGACACCTATTCAGAAAGAAACTGGGTAGAAGTTTTCTATCGAGAAGCTAAAGGTTGGTTAGGGTTAAAAGAATATCAAGTTCGGGAAAAAAAGAGTTTAGAAAGACACTTTATTCTAGTTTTTTGTGCTTATACTTTTATCCTTTGGCATCAGCATACGGTCGGATTAAGAAGACGTTGGGCGAACAAACCTTTGAACACATTTCCTGAAGCGAAGGTCAGCATTTCGTACAGCTGTATCTTATCGTTTTGTCGAATGGCTGAACCAAAATCGTGACGTATTCGTAGCTTATAAAGCGAGTTTAGGCTTTGTTTGGGCTTAATTTTTGTTTAAGTACCGTTAGTTTTGCTTGTCAAGAATCAGCAGAGTCATACTTTAAGATATTAAATGACAAAAAAATATTAGATTTTTATTCTTCGCTAATCTTTTGGGATGAAAAAATACCGATTAAAGCAAGTATTTTAAATAAGCTTAATCTAGAAAAAGCTAAATATAATCGATCGTAAAATTATTCATTATTTTTAGAGCTAAAAATAAAGCCAGGACATTATTTACAAGATCCCGACTTTATCAAAATAATTTACTGGTAAATAATTATAACGGCAATTATTCTGTCTCTACTGTAACTGATTTATGAATTAGCCCAATCTCTCGCCCATTCTAAAATCTTGCGTACCTCTGGCATAGTAGGAGCTTGACAATAAAGACGCAAGACTGGTTCAGTACCACTAAAGCGAATTAATAACCAAGTAGTGTCATCCATTCTGAATTTATAACCATCTACATCCAGACAATCTACTACTTTCATCCCCGCTACTTCTGTAGGGGTGTCATTTTTTAATCTTTCTAAAAGTTTGCTTCGTACATCCATACTAGCCAAGGGCAGATCGATGCGATCGTAGTGCGCCGTAAAGCCAGTTTTTTGCTGCAAGCGACGATAAATAGTACCTAAGTCTTCCCCCGACTCTACCACCGCTTCTAGGACGTAGAGAGCAGATAGGAGAGCATCCCGTTCGGGGATATGAGTACCATAGCCAATACCTCCTGATTCTTCGCCACCGATCATTACTTCGGCTTGTAGCATTCTGTCGCCGATGTATTTGTAACCGATGGGAGTTTGATAAACAGAACGTCCATAAGCTTCTGCTAAACGGGGTATTAAATCCGAACCGCTGACAGTTTTGACGATTTCTCCCGTAAAACCTTTGCGTTCTGCTAGATGTTCGATCAAAATCGGAATTAATACCTGGGAACTGAGAAAATTCCCTTCGGCATCTGCACCAGCAATACGATCGCTATCGCCGTCAAAGACCAAACCAACCCTAATACTATCGGGATATTGTTTTGCACCTTCTTTAATCGCCCGAAAGAAATCAGGTAGATATTTAGGTAGGGGTTCGGGTGCGCCACCACCAAACAACGGATCGCGACTGCTGTTTATTTCTTCTACGGGACAACCCAAAAGCCTTTCTAACCCTGTGGCTGCTGCACCGTGCATCACGTCTACATATACTTTGACCTTTTCTGAAGCGATCGCCTCTTTAATCTTGGCAATATCTACTTTTTGTCGTAATCCCTGACAATAACTTGACCAAGGATTAAATTTCTCTATTTTTCCTTGCTTTTCAGCTTTAGGCAAAGACTGACCAATTTTTGCCTCAATTTGCTCGGTAATTTCTGGTGGAACCGAACCACCAAAAGCACTTTTAACTTTTAATCCCAAATATGCAGCAGGGTTGTGGGATGCAGTCATCACAATTGCCCCTAGAGCGTTGTGAGCCTTTGCTGCCCAACTAAAAGCAGGAGTAGGAGCATAACTTTCCGATAATAAAACATCAAATCCCGCCTCCCGAACGGCTTCGGCAGCTACTTTCGCAAAATCCTCTGCCATAAAACGGCGATCGTAACCGACAATTACTGTCCGATTTGTAGCAGTATCGCCATAATTATCAGCTAAGACTCTAGCAGCGATGGGAGCTAGCATCGCTACTCTTTCAAAAGTAAAATCAGCAGCAATTACTCCCCGCCAGCCGTCTGTACCAAACTTAATTGGATTAACAGTAAAAGCCATAAAACCAAGAATTAATCTATTTAATAATGATACTTTACAGATTAACCGCTTCTACGTAGTTTGGAAACCAGAAAG
>JASJEI010000355.1 GCA_030064795.1 Pleurocapsa sp. MO_226.B13
GGGTTACTTAGGGCGGTTAGTGTTATTATGCTTCTTGGAAAATTATTGCACTGGATAATGCCATTGCCATTGCCATTACCGTCCTTAGAGGATGTTTGAAAAGGTCTACGCAAAATCGACTTCTCAAACAGGCTCTTAATATTACTCAAATATCTCCCACTGCACACCTCACCATCAAAAATTTGGGGTGCAATATCATCAGCGATATCGTCACGCGCCAAAAACTTTTCTCAGGGCTCTGGTGTTACAAAAGTAGCATCAAGTCTCAGAACTCACCCACTCATCGAATCATATATTTGTGCTACCCACCAGCCTTGCAGCCCTTTGAGTACGGCGTAACCCCCGATCGGCAGAACTGTCCTTAAGTGCCGTACGGCGGCGTTTGCTCTCATGGGCATCCACCACCCCATCAGGGATAAATACCCCCTCAGCTTTCTCCTGGGTCGTCGCCTCGCTTTTTCTTGGTAGATAGCTAGTGTCACCGTCCTTAGTAATCACCGCAAAAATTTTGCGCTTGTGTTCGGCATCGAATTCTGGTGCGGCATTACTCATGGCATTGGCAGGGCCAAGGGGAGCCGTTTGACTAATCGCCTCATCCTCCACATATCGACCTTCCGAAAGCTCCTTAGCCGTAGCCTGACTCTTTTTCGGCAGGTATTGAGTACTGCCATCCTCGGCTTTGGTGGCAAACAGATCCCGCCGATGACTAAAGTCATAGCGAGGCCGTTTGTTTAGCAACTCCTCCACAACCGAGTCTGGCTCGGGGATATATTTCCCCAGCAGCAATTCCTGGTCTGTCGCCTCACTTTGGCGGGGTAGATATTCAATCTTATTTTTGCCGAACCCGTTGGTGAGCGTCGTGGCAAACATCTTCCGTCCCGAAGGAAACTCCGTGACCGTCGGACGCTTATACTGCGAGGCATCTTCGATCGTATTCACTGGCGCTTTGACCGCAAACCCCTCAAGATACCGACCTTCGGCAAGTTCTTGAGCCGTGGCCTGATTCTTTTTCGGCAGGTATTGAATACTGCCATCGGCTGCTTTAGTGGCAAACAGTTGGCGATCGCGATTATTGGGGTCTGGTTTGGGGGGTTGGTATAATTCCTCCCCGGCGATCGAGGCTTTTTCGGGAATATATTTCCCAGCAGTTAACTCCTGAGGCGTCGCGTCACTTTGACGGGGCAAATATTCAGTTCTTATTTTCTTGCCGTCGTTGATCTTGAGCACTGTGGCATACATGGTACGTCCGGTTCGGAACTCAGTCACCGTCGGGCGATCGCCGTCCAGCTCTGATGCATCGAGGGTCCGATTCACTGGCTCTTTGGCCGCAAATCCCTCCAGATAGCGACCCTCCGCCAGTTCTTGAGCCGTGGCCTGATTCTTACGGGGAAAATATTGAATACTGCCATCAGCCCCCTCGGTGGCAAACAGTTGGCGATCCGGATTATCGGGGTCTGGTTTGGCGGGTTGGTCTACCTCTGCCCCCGCGATCGAGGCTTTCTCCGGGATATATTTCCCGGCATTGAGTTCCTCAACGGTAGCTTCACTTTGGCGCGGCAGGTATTCAAGCTTGGTCTCCTTGCCATCGCGGTTCAACGCCCCCGTGGCAAATAAAGTGCGCCCGGTGCTGAATTCCTTGGTAGTCGGAGGCTTACCCTTGAGTTCCGAGGGATCTTTCAGGGTGTTCACCGGATCTTTGGCGGCAAATCCTTCTAGATAGCGACCTTCTGCGAGTTCTTGGGCGGTAGCTTGATTCTTTTTCGGCAAGTATTCAGTACTGCCATCGGCTCCCTCGGTGGCAAACAGTTGGCGATCTGGATTATCGGGGTCTGGTTTGGGGGGTCGATCCAGCTCTTTGCTGGCGCTGGGGCCATTCTCCGGTATATATTTCCCCGCACTTAGCTCCAGCGGCGTCGCCTCACTTTGACGGGGCAGATATTCCGGCTTACCTGGACGATTGGGGTTTTCCGTCGCAAATAACGTCCGGTCGGTTTTGGCATCGGTGACGGTGGGGCGATCGAACGTTGAGGCAGCGGCAATAGTATTTACCGGCTCTTTGCGGATCGTATCATCCGCCACAAATGACCCAGCTTTGATTTCACCCTCACTGGCCTGACTTCGAGCCGGTAGGTACTTCGTCACCCCCCCCTCGGTGACGGGATAAACCATCCGTCCTTTAAACAGGTCGATTTTGGGTTTCGGCTCCTTCTTAGATTTCGCGTTCTTGACATCCCGACTGGCATCTTGACGCCTCAAGGCAGGGGGTTTACTAACCTTGAGGGATGCAGCATCCCCATCCACCGTGGCATTGGCTCGCTCTCGCCGCGCCTCGACCCGCCCCGATGAGCGATCGCTCTTACTACGGGTCATTCGGGACGATCGCCGATCGGAGTCGCTGCCTCCCCCTTGGGGTAAGCGTCGTGTACTACGGTCGCGACCCTTGCCAGTCGCGCTGCCCCTGCGCTTGAGGGAATCTTGCTTCTTACGGCGTTTTATTCTTTTCGTACGTTGGTTCGACATAATCTCACCTCCTTGTCTAGCTTTGTGACGAACGAAAAATTAAAATTACTCTCTTAGTCCGTTCCGCCCCCTAAATCCCCCAGAATTGGGGGACTTTGAATTCTTGTTTCCCCCTGGGGGAGCTAGGGGGGCGAAATCCTGGATTTTGAAGTTGAGCTTGGAATCTGTCAACTTCAAACCTGAATCAAATCAGGGCCTAAACTTTAGCCTTGTAGACCAAGATCATTTCCGCATTCTTCAACGTGCTGCGATCGCCTTTGAGGGTAAACGTCCACTCGCTGCCGTTCTGCCCCACGCTGAGGGTATTGGGTTGTAAGTACGTATTATTAGGTACTTGCAGGTCATCGTTGATGGTAAAGGTGGCTCCACTATTTCCAGTGGCGTACTCGTAGTGAATCAGTAACCCAATGATTTTGCTGCTGCTCATGTTGGGGAACATGTCGCGGGTAAAGGTAATCGTTACCTCGTCACTATCGCCGTTGACCAGAGCGGCCCACTCATCGGCAAAGTTGTAAGCCAGATCGAAGAAGCTGGTGGCGTGATAGGGCTTCAGCACGCCTTTGACTTCGTTGGCAAAGCGGCTACCCCCTTGCTTGGCGGTATAGCGTAGCTTGATGGTGACATCGAGCAGATCCGCTGGGTTGTAGGATCCTTTCATGCCATTGAGTTCCAAACGCCAGTTAGAAACCGCACCGGTACCCTCGAACGGTAGAAAACGCTCATCGCCAAAGTTCAGCTCAAACATGCCGTTGTTTTCGGTGTACTGATCCACATGGGATAGGGCAACCTGCTGGTTAGCTCGCCAGTTGGCGCGGACATTGGTAGTAGCTTCATTGGACGGGTTAATTAGGTGTTTCACCGCCTTGATGTCGGTATCCATCACCAGTTTGCTGCTGAGTTGGGTCAGGGTGGCACTTACGTGCTGACCTTCACCCACATCAAAGGCTAGGGAGATAGTTTTGATCTGACGGTTGTAATGACCTGGGAAATCGTAGTCAAACAGCTCTTCCGAGAGGCGGAAGTTGCAGAAGCCCTTGGTTTTCAGGTGGACTAACGCGATCGGGTCTAACTCCAACAGCGAAATATTCTTGGTGATTTCCAGGCGACGGCTATCGGTTTCCCTGTAGGCTTTTTCCAGGCGATCGAGGTCGTGATCCAGACTGTTCCCCGACAGTAGTCCCTTGCGCTGGCTGTCCCAATACATGCCGCTGATGTAATTGACCTTGCCCGCTTCCACACCTTTTTCAAAGATAAAGGCTTGCTCAGCTTGTTTGGCATAGTCGTGGGCCAGCTTATAGGTTTGATAGAACAAACCAGAGATTTTGCCACTAATCCAGCTATAAAGCTGCTGAGTGGAGAACTTGCTCTTCATGAAATCGGCGATCGCGTGGTGGTTTTCGATATCCTTTTCATGGATCAGCTTTTCTTGCTTGGCGATCGCGATTTGATGTTGCTGGGCTAGAATCTGATACTCCAGCTGCTTGATTTCACTGGTTGCCATCATTTTTTGCACCTCCCAATCTTGCGCTGTCCGTTTGAACTGGGCGGCCACTCCAGCGACCTCGCCCCCCATACTCAGGGCCTCAGCTCCAGATTGAATGGCCTCACCGAATTGGGCCATCATGGACCCAACGTCTTCACCACCAGTCGTAACACCAAAGCTGAAGGGCCCCGCCGTGAACTGCGGCACGATGTAAGCCATGCCAGACGCATATTTGCTCAATGTGGTCACCCCATGCAATATGGTAGCGGCACCCATCATGGACAGTTGTGTGAGTTCTTCGGGCAGATAGCCATTAGCAATCAGATCTGTATAGTGGGTTTCTTGTTGCTCGGCTCCGTCTTTTGTTTCCTCCAAATTATGCAAGGATTGCTCTGCTTCCTGAATGGCCTCTTCCTTTAACAGGGTAGTGAGGTCAAGCAGCATGGATTCTTGTTTATTCTGTAAAAGGCTCAGTTCTTCGGCATCTTTCTTCTCCAGTGCGGAGAGTAGGGCATCACTAAAGCCATTGAGCTTGCCCACCAGTTCCCGTGCCTTGGCCATCAGAGAACTAAAGCGATAGTCAGGCACCGTAGCCATACCAGCAGCCATGGCTGCGGCTGCGGTCACTCCACCGCCACCAGCAACCGCCCCGACCAGAGCCATGGGGTCGATGGGGGGTTGGAACAGCGGCAGGGGCTGGGCCACACCGTCAATGTTTAAGCAAGCCCGAATTTTACCCAGGCGATCTTCCACCCTTGTCCAGTACTCGGTGAACAGCTCATTTTCCTTGAGATAGAAATAGGGATCGATGACGCTGTCAAACTGGGTAGCCGAAAAGCTCAAGCCATATTCCGTATCCCCGAGGAAGGAGCCACTGTTGTTTTCTAGATCGATGAGGAAATCGTAGTCTGTGGTATCAACGTCGAAGTCGGTCAGTTCGCTATAGCTCTTGGTAGACTCTAAAACCACACGACCCATGTTCTTTGGCTTTTCACCTAGGAGATCGTAGGCCAGGATATACAACATCCGAGCTTCATTAATACTCTCGCGGGTATATTGTCGGAACAGCAGATCACCCCAGTCCAGCAAATTGTCGATATAGCGCATGACGATCGCTTTGCGATAGGCAATGGGACGCAGTGCTGCAATGGCGTGCGGGTCAAAGGGATCGTCCAGGTACGTTGCCAGCTGGGCACTGTAATTGCTCATCAAGGTAAGGCGGGAATCGAGCTTCTGGATAATCGCCACCACTTCCAGCATTTCACTTTGCCAGGTGGTCAGCAATGCGTTATTGCTGGTACTGCCGGTATCGAGCGCCTTGATGGCTGCCTCCAGAGCAGTGACTTGTTGCCAGGTTGCAATACTGGCCAGCTCTGTACCAGAGGTATCCTCGTACGTATCCCAATCTTCTTGACCTAGGAAGACCTTCTGGTAGCCAGCTAACACGCTCTCTAGGTTTGTGAGGGCAGTTCGCGCAGTTGTCACTGTATCTGCACTCGTGAGAGTCTCAAAGGCATCTAGATCGTTGGTGAGAGTCGTTAGCAGGGCCTCCGGATCGACCGCCAGGAAGGGAAGGAACTTCCAGTAATCGGATACTGCCGTGGGGTCGAAAATGTATTCGTACCACTCTTTGGCATATTCAAACTGCTGGTCTGTATTTAAAGTCTGGGCGATCAGGAACGGCACATGGAAGAAGATTTCCCAGTAGTACAGACCGTTGGCACTGTTGAAGTCGAGGTGGCTGTTGACCGGTTCTGTATTGAACCGAGTACTGTTCATCTGAATATTGTATGGACTTGAATCCTCAAAGCTAATGCTGGGAGATTCATTAATCTCCTGGGTAGACATCTTGAGAAAGTCCTCAATTTCCCCAGCAAATAGGATTTGGTTGAGTTGCTCGGCAGTACTAGAGGTCAGACGAATCACCTCATAATCCACATCATCGATCTCGTACAGCTTATCCTCAGCAGTAATATCGTAGGCAAGATAGGTGTCATCTTGAATCAGATAAAGCTTTTGTTGTGTGTCTTCGGCATAGTTAAAGGCTGCAGTCAGACCGGAGGAACGGATATCCGATGGTATGTTGCCCCAACTTCCCGCGATCGCCGATGGAATACCGAGTTCAGTCGATGCCCTCACATTTTGCGGGAGACGATAGTAATCTGTCCCTGAAAATAGATAGACATAGTAACTACTGTCATCAGTATTTGTGAGTACGAAGGCTGCATCAATACTGACATCATCACCTACTGTTGAGTTATCAGAGTAAGCTTTGGGATAACCGGTATCGATATAGGTTGGAATGGTATCTAGATCCCCATCGTCATTACTATCTTCCAGGGTGTATTGGTAATATTCATCATCAACAATCAGATAGAGACAACCCCCTGCAACATAGGCAGCATCCACTCGCTCTTCGCTCTGCAAGGTCGTCCGTAAGTTGTCCCAAATCTCAACGGAAGTGAAAGTGGCATCTTCATCGCTACGGTAGTATTCCCGTTTTTTATTGTTAAACAGGTAGGAAACGTAGACACCATGGTTATCAGGCTGCGGCGCAGTGAAAGCTGCGTCAATTTGTGTCCATTGAGGAAAGCCCTCATTGTTTTCATCTAGATTTTTGGGGTAGCCATCTACGGGTGTAGCAACAAATTTATTATTCCTCTCCTCTAGGGTGTAGCGCATGTATGCATTACCACAGAACAGGTATACATCACCCTCCTCACCTAGCGTTCCTGTACCAACGAAGGCAGCATCAACCTGATTACCGAACCAAATCACACTACCAGGAGCATCGTCGCTCAAATAGGCAGGCAGATCGAGATTAGTCACACTACCGCTCTCCGTTTCGGAAGACTGCAATTGAGTGAGAATATCCGATGGACTCAAGCTATTGTCAAAGAGATAATAGGTGTCAGAATCGGTGATGATAACAATGGTGTTGTTGGGAGTGGCGGTTGCTGCAGTGACATTGACCTCATCAATTTGGTAGGAGTCGGTACTGCTAAAAGTATCTCCATCCACTTGATCCTGGCTCCAAGCTTTAGCACTGCCATCGCTGTAAAATAGTACATGGTGAATCTTGTTCGCAGTATCCGTATAGCTGAAACCAGCGCTCCATAATAGGTCTGTTCTGTCGCTGCTGGTATCAAAGGGTTTTGGCAATGATGTCAGATCTATGTTCTCTGACGAAACGTTACTCTCGTTGTACGTTACCAGTGCAGTACCATTTTCCACATAGCGATAAACTCCCTCGGCATCTAATGCCCAAAGGGCATCGCCAATCTGCATCAATGCGGTGATTTTAGCATTTGTGCCCTGTACTGTAATAGCGAGAACTTCCTTAACTCCATAGTTGTCGTTGCGTTGGTCTTTCCCACCGACAGAATCGTAAATAGTATATTGGTTGTCACCAATAAGGTGCAATTTATCTGCAAAAAATACTGCTGCTGAGATGCTACTAACTGGTCCTTCAGGTAAACCAAAGGTGGCTGCGATCGCAGTAGTCGTGCCATCACTGTTCAATACAGTACCTGTCTCATTGTTAAACCTGAAGCTAGACGTGTTTCTATCGCTCGAGGTGGTGAAGGCGGCATCAATCCCTGTCCAATCACCAGGTAGAACGCTAATGAGTTGTGATAGGGCATAGGGCGCTGCCACTAAGGTTTCAAAAGAAGATCCGTCAAATTGGTAAACCTGATTATTCAGGGTTAGATAGCAGTAGTCACCTTCGACAAAGGCCGAATCAACCTTCCCAGTAGTAGACAACAGATATATACCCCAGCGACTGCTGATAGCTTCAGGTCCTTGGGTTAGGCTACTGCCATCGGCAGAGACAGCAATATATTTTCCATTATCCAGGAAGTAGTAGATCTCCCCATTCTCAAACACCTGTACCGCAGACGTTATCTTAGTGTTGTCAGGGATGTTTGAAAATACAGCGGCATCTTCATCACTACTGCTCAGGGAAGACAGCTCGGTATCACTGGAAATCGAAATTGCATCGGGCTTGACCAAGAAACCGCAGCCATTATGGTTATAGGCAAACCAAGGTCCATCTACAGAGTTGTCGCTGGAGTTCAGCATCACCACATTGTCTGCTTCAATGCTCCCCTCCGCTGGGAACAACGTCTTAAACAGTTCCTGCCCCCGATTCTCAATGCTCTGGGACCTGGTTTCCTGGGAGTACAGTTCCGGAGTCAGATTATAGGCTCGATAGTAAGGCCCGGCGGGGTCGGAGTCACCATAGGCGTCACTCAGGTAGTAGCGCACACTGATGTAGATGTTTTCGTAATCTTGATCGCTTAACTTGCTGGAATTTTCAACAAAAACATCCGCATCGGAAATGTACAGAGACGTCTTTAGATCGGTCAATGTATAGGTCTCATCATTGAGTGTGAGCGTCGTCGTATACTCGGTATTTTCAAAGCTGGTTTTCATCAGTTGGGGCTGGCTCCAGCGCTTGTTGAGGTTGTAGAAGGAGTAGTAGACCTTAATTTCCTTTTTACTATTCCCCTCAGTAGAAACCGTTTGGTTGTCATCACTCCCGCTGGTAGTCACGATCGCAGAGGAGGGATCTTCCGCGCTTTCCTCCACAACAGCCCAGAATATAAACACCCGATTAAAGGCATAAACAGGCTTCACATGGGCCACCTCAATGGTAATATTTAACTTTTCCCAGGGGTCCCAGACAATGGCAGAACTATCTCCACCGACAAAGGTGGCAAAGCGATAGAAATAGCGCATGGGGTCGGTGCGGGTGTGACCTAAGAGCACCAAAACCTTGTCGTTGGTATCAGAACTAGTATCGTCGTAAATATAGCCCCCAGCAATGGTCAACTCAGAGACTTCCGTAAAGGAATCCAGGTAGGTGACATAGGCCTCTTCGATTGACTCTTCTGTGAGTTTACCCTGGGTCAGACTCGCCTCCAGATCCTTAAAGGCAGCAGACTTCACATCCGCATCCCGCAGCTCGGGACGAATGTAGTTTTCGGGATAGAGGAAGACCTTACGGTTGGCCTCCCAAACCCGATAGTTTTGCAGCCACTTCCATCGTTCCTTGAGGGTAGCCTTCATCGCCTCTTGGTCGCTATCATTTAGGTCAATATTTTCCAGATTCATGAAGTAACGGTGCAGATAAAGCTGAATAGCTGCCGTTGCTTCCTTAATCCGAGAGGTTTCCGCAATGCTATCCATCTGGATATCGATCAGCAGTTTTTGGTAGAGCTGTCGGGTGGTGGTAATCTCATCATCATTGGCGATGACATAGGGCACCAGGGCATCCCGTTTCAGGGTGTTCACCTCATTGGTAATCTGCTTGACCAGAGTTTCATAATTGTTATCGCAGTCAACCGACACCAGCGCATCGTAGGCACCCGTGGCAGCAGCACTGTAACTGGGTGTGTCGCCGTAAAGATTGACCCAAACATCGTTGTACAACGCCGAGACATCCACCCGCAGCCGTTGTGTGGTCGCCAGAATATCGTAGAGACGCAGCACCAATTCTAACTGGAAGTACTCTTCCACGACATTCACCTGCTCCGCTAGGAAGGCATTGCGCTGTTTGACCCAGCGTACCTCCTCCTTCTCAAAGTTAAAGATGGCAGCAAAGTGCATGTAAGGCTCTTGCACCTTACCTTTAGCCCCAGTGACCAGTTCCGTCAGGGTCAGGTCTCCGCCAGTAAAGCGTTGGCTCAGGTCTTTGAATCGGGTGATGGCATGGATATCGCTCAAGAGGTAATCGGACCATTCTCCCCAGCGATAGGCCAGCACCTCCACCGGCTTCTCAGCATCGCGATCGCTCAGATCCAGGTTATATCGGACAAAATTATCCTCGGTATGGAAGTAGATCTCGTCTTCAAATTTGAACACCGTATCAACACCGCTGTCGGTGAGGATAGTCGCATCTAGCTGAGGCCAGATTTCGTCGATGTCACGGGGAAACTCTGCATCCACATAGCGTGGCTCATCATAGGGATTGAGAGCAAACAGTTCATCCGTATCGCTGTAGCCCACAAACTGCTGTCCCTTAAAGACGAGCAATCCTCCTTCTGCATCCACATAGGCTCCATCGATGGTCTGGGTGCCAGACTCACTGGTAAAGGTATTGTCGAGATTGCCCCAAATCTCGTTAATTTCTCCCTCTGTACCCGCTGTACTATCGCTCTGGAGATTCGTGATGTGGTGATAATTACGCTCGTTAAAGAGCACCAAGCCCAGTTCATCGGCATCGGTAGCCAGGTAAAACGTCGCATCAATACCGTCGCGATAATGTTCGGGTAAGCTGTCCAGACCCAGATCCTCGGCCAAACTTTCCCCAATGATTTTGGGATAGCCCTCATCGACATAGCGGTAGCAGTCTCCCCGATAGGGAGTAACTCCATCCTGTTCGACCGTATAGCGAATATATTGTTCGCCGGAAAACAGGTAGGTCATATGCTTTTCGATGTTATTTTTTTCTACCACGGCCACAAAGGCGGCATCCACATAGCCCCCCAGGGTAAAGTTGTTATCGACATGCCCCAAACCATCGATATCGTAGGTCACATATTTGTTGGGGCTGCCGGTAAAGACCTTATCGTTGGTAAAGAAATAGAGACAGCGACCATTGTCCAGCAAGCCATTAAAGAACGGTGTTTCGCCATCGTAGTTTTCTTCCAGCTCATCCAAATGCTGTTGGAATTCCTTGGTCATAAAGGCAAAGGCAGGTTCCTCGCGCAGATAGGTAGCAATCTTTTTGGGATAGCCTTCGTCCACATAGCGGTAGTCGTTGCCGCTGTAGCGCACGTAGGAGTCCCCGGCAAATAGATAGGTGGCGCGATCGCTGGGATTAACCCAGGCGGCATCCAGCCAATGATTCTCTCGATTGCTGAAAATATTCTCTTGCAGTCCCCAGTAATCCTTGATATCAGTTACCTTCGTCCAGCTATCATTACTAGATTGAGACGGATCGTAGGCCGCATAGCGTTCCTGGCTAAAGAGGTAGACCGTACTATCCTTACCGACAAACCCAGATTTTAAGGTTTGGAAGTCCGTTTTGTTAAACGGTGCATTAGGGTAGAGCAGCTCCAGAGGTTGGGGGAAGCCCCAGTTCTCGGTATTGAGGTTAAAGCTCAAGAACTTCTGGTCGCTGATAAAGATTAGATTCTCTTCGTGGACGAAGATGGCATCAATGGCATCAAGGGTATCAAACCCTTCCTGCTGATACTCTTCTGGCATGTTCCACAGACTGAAATCACCCTCATATACTGGAACGGGTTGCTCATAGCTATCTTTGGTGTAGTGCAGATAGCGGAAGTTACCATAGGCATCGGGACGCTCAAACAGGTAAGTATCTTCTTTCCACACATAGGCCAGGGCAACATTATTTAGACCACGCCATTTGTCGCTAATGCGTCGAGGGGGATAGGTGACGGTGCTTTCTGTATAAGCGGAGGTGTCCGCGTCATACTGCACAAACCACTCCCCAGAGAACACATAGGTAATACCATCCCGACCCACAAAAGCCGCATCAATGGTTTCCCGATCGTAGATAGGATTGCGCGATCGGCCCCAGACATCGGCAATTTCAAAGCTTTGCTCCAGCTCGATATCGTAATATCGACTACCAGCAAAGACATAGCTTTTACCATCACTACCATGGAGCACCCCATCAATTTCGGTAGTAGTCTCGGCATCTGCCTCCAGGAGTTCTTCTGCCCGTTGCACCGTGCGGGGCGTAGCCTCAATCCGATTTACAGTGCGAGCTTCTAGGTGGTTGACCCGATACCAGGTACTGGTGTCGCTACTGAGCACGTAGTTCTCACCCCTTTCCTGGAGCGCCGCTTGAATATTGGCGAAGGCGTCGTTATCGTACTGTTTGTAATTATCTTCATCACCAATCGTCACATGGAGGCTGTCTCCCTTAAAGAGGTAGACCTGGCGTTGGTCCGCAAAGGCGGCATCGATGCCCTCGGGGAAGGCCGTTTGTAATCCTCGGAAACGGGGTTCTTCTTTGAGGCGATGGATGGAGCGGGGGTAGCCCTGTTCGACGTTGCTGTAGTCGCTGTTTTCATAACGGAAAAATTGATCCCCAGAGAACAGGTAGGTGTGATTGGCAGTCATATCCACCAACTGACCGTTCTCATCCTGCTCCTCCCAACGGGATTCCACGATCAGGGCAGCATCTACTTTACCCGTCCTTTCGATGTTGTTCCGTACCTTACCCCAGAACTTACGGGTCAACCGGGGATAGCCGTAGTCTATGTTGCGTAGCTCAGCATCGGAAAAACGGAGGAATTTAGAGGTATAGAACAGGTAAGTTTTGCCATCTGTACCCATAAAGGCCGCGACCACTCGCTCATCAGCCAGACCATTGACACTCCGATCCCACTGGTCAGAAAGTACCTTGGGCTCTGACCACCAGCGATTGGAGCGATCGTGCTCGATATAGTAGTAGAGATTATCTTCGGAACTCAAGTAGAACAGATAGACCTTCTCTTCAGGACCGTTCATGACTGCATCAATTTGGAAATTCTCTGCCCCGTTAGTGACACTTTCTGGCAGACTCCAAAAGTCATCGTTCACAGCGGTGGGGAAGACATCAATCTCGTCCACATCGGGGCGGTTGGCCAATACTGTCTCAATGACGCGGGCATTGGGATCTTCTTCATCCACCTCCAGGTAGTCATCCTCTTTTTTACGCAGGGTGGAGTAGCGCACATAAACATTCTCAGTTGTTGCCGTTGTGGTGGTCGTCGTCGTAACTCTCCCATCAATCGTTGTCGTCGTGGTAATTGTCGTGGTGACGCCTTCAGTGGTCTCAGTGGTCTCAGTAGTACCTTCTCGATCTCCCTCAGTAAAGTCTTCTTCAGTGGTTTCAATTGTCTCAGTTGTCTTAGCGCCAAACAGATAGGTCTTATTCCCCAGTACAAAGGCCGCCGTGACTGTGGTTAATCCCTCCCAGTCCTTGGCAATATTACGGGGAAAGCCGTCATCTACCTGAGCATAGTCACTACCGGAATAGCGGACGTATTGTTCACCAGAGAACAGATAGGTGTAACCATCTAGACCCACAAAGGCGGCATTCACAGTGCCATCATCGGCAATATCGTTGGCCACCTTACCCCACTTATCACGGGTTGCCTGTGCGAGCGTTACTTCATCTGTATCTGGGTCAGTGACTTCAATAACTTCACCTGTTTCGGGGTCGATGCTGACATACTCATCATCCTGGAACAAGTAGACAGTCTCGTCCCAGCCATAGAGTGCCGCATCGATACCAGACACAAATTCATCGGGCAAGTTACTAAATTCCTGGTGGATGCCCTTGGGATAGCCGTCCTCGGGTTGGAGGTTGGCTAACTCAATGCTCCCTACATATTTCGCGATCTTATTGTCCAGGAAGAAGTAGTAGTTGCCCTGACTGGCCAAGGCTGCATCAATGTGCGTGGGATGACCGAAGTTATATTCGCGGTGCCCCCATTTTTCGGCAACGGGTCGCACCTGACCATCCGCTGAGGAGACATAGGTATTCCCGAGAAAGGCATAGCTGTCATTATCCACACCATCAAACATGGGGCCCAGATCCCGAGCAAACTCGGAGGGAAGCTGAATCGGTAGGTTCTCGTCGTTCCAGTCCTCGGCGATCGATTTGGGATAGCCCCGATCCACCGTAAGGTCAGCGGTTAGGGCAGACCCTATATCCGAATACCGCACGTATTTGTCGTTGGCAAACAGGAACAACCGCCCTTCCGAATCCACATAGGCCGCGTCGATCATCTCCAGGTTATCAAAGTCGTTATCCACCTGGCCAAAATTGTTATCCCGCTTGTCCCAACTATCGCCATCGGCATATCTCACATAGTGGGCGGTGTCACTGACAATTACCCAGGTACCATGGCGATCGATAAAGGCTGCATCCACCTGACTCAGGCTTTCTTCGTCAAACAGTTGACGGATGGGATCTTCTTTAAGTCGCTTCTGCAGGGCTTCGTCTTCTTTTTGCAGATCGACTAGATCCTGGTCGTCCTCCTTGTCCAGGTCAATGTCTTTTTTATCGATTAGGGTATAGTCTTCCGCTAGGTAAATCCAATAGTAATCATCTTTGAAGAGGTAGATAAATTCCTCCGTTTCCAGGAGAGCATCGACGCTGGTGATGGTCTGACCTTCGTTGTCAGGATCGTCTGGTAAGATCAAATCTTCTGGAAATTTAGCTACCAACTCCTGATCTTCCAGGGCTAGCTCGATCTCATGAATATCCAACTGCTGCTGTTTGATCAACAATGCAAACTGGCGGATGCGCTTCACTGCCTGGGTATAGTGCATATTGTCAGGTAGCTCATCCAGCTGACCCAGGGCATTGGCTTCCTCTAGTAGGGGCTTTAACCAGGCAAAATGCAAGTTATTTTCAGTCTTAAACATAGCCTGGGACAAGGCTTTGACTGCCTCTGGGTCAATCCCCAGCACCCCCTGCAACTGTTCGATAATGGCGTTCTGCTGACCCTCAGTGTGGTCTTTCAAGGCCCGATCGACGGCCTTGACCGTGCCATCGATAGCTTTGGCAATTTCGTGGATTTGGAAGAAAACATCGAGGTTGTAATCTTCAAAAGCCGGAACATGGAAGGCGGCGGCATTTTCTGGAACCAGGAAGAAGGGGATACGATCGGCTTGCAAAATACCCTGCTCATCCAGAACGTCAATGGCTGCCAGGTTTTGCTTTAAAGCTTCGATTTCCTCGGCATTAAAGTCCAGGGCCGTCAGCTTTTCATCCTGGAGGCGATACTGTTCGGCGTAGTTGACGATGCTAGCAATGTGGTCGAATGCGATCGCATTCTGACTCGAATCAAAATAGTTACGCAAACTGAAGGTCTCGCGATTGCTCTCCTCCTTAAAGAAGACACCAGCGTTGGGTTGCAGTTGGTTACCGTTTAAATACTCGCCCTGGAGGTCTTCATGCACCCAGCGGGACACGGTCATGGCAGCCAGTTTGGCTAATTCTCCCCGATCCATTTGCTGCCAGGTAGCTTGGTCAGCAACGATGGCATTGTGTAATATCTTAGAAATTGCCTCGCGATGGGGATAAAACTGTAGTGCCAAACCCATCATCCTCGCCCCTTCATCAACAATGCGCATTTTGTCTACAACAAACATGTGCTTGTCAATGTAGCGATTCATCTGCAGGTTGCGGATTAGATCCTTGAGGGCGTTTGGATCTAAATCCAGATCGGCAAACATCTGGGCATTAATTTGGATCTTGCTGGCTGCAAATTTATCCAATTGCTGCTTGAGTAGATGATGTACCTTATGGGTCAGTTCCTCCAGGCCTGCATCAAGCACCAGACCATAGGCACCACTGGCATTACTGAACATCTCCACATTGGCGACAAAGCCCTGGTCATCGATGTAGCCGTTGTAAATTAGGTTGTCGTACAGTTCGCGAGTCTCGGCTGCGGAAAGCCCCAGTGCCTCAAAGTCCGACTTAAAGATCTGTACTTCGATCGTGTCACCTTCTTCAAGTTGAGCCTCCGCAGCTTCCTGATAAACACCATGAATAATTGCAAATACATCCTGGCGAATCTCGCTAAAATCAAATTCCAGCTGGAAATCATGGACTGGGGGCAGCTGGCCATCGACCCAATTCTGAGTCAGGATTTTACCACTGCCATCAATAACCTGGTGGTTAACAAGGTTCCTAACAATTTTCTCCTCTAACTTGCGCTCAAATTGCAAGTCCATAAATTCGTAGTCGTGAATGACCGCCAGTTGCTGAATGAATTCCTCAGTCAATGCCTGAATCTCACGGGGCTTATAGGCCATCAGCAGGTGCTGGTGGTATTTCTTGGCAGCCATAGGCTTGGGATACATGCCCTGCTTTGGATAGGCAGCTGGTATGGGGAGCATACCCAGTTTATGGTACATCCCCGGCATGTGGTGCATACCCAGCTTCTTGTGTCTGCTATGATTTTTATATCTGTTGCGCTTTTTATGTGCACCTGACTTACAGCGATAGGCGGGCTTACCAGTCTCCCCATCCCCCGGCATATCCTCCTGACGCTCCTGCATCAGATTAAAAGCAAAGTGGGAAGCCCGCCGATCCCCCAGCACATCCGCCAGGGTATCTGGCTGCATTTCCTTGGCTTGAAAGCTTTGTAGCAGTGCATTATAAAGGTTCAAATCCTGGGCATCCTGGGCCTCTTCTGCCTTGTCGGTCATGGGGGCACCATTAACGATCGCCCACAGCATTTCTGGTGAGTACCCAAATTCCTTCATCCATTTGGTCAAGGCCATCAAGGACTCAAACAGCCACAGCCGATCGTTGATGCTAAAATCATCACTGTTGACAGGGGCCATCAAGATTTCAAAGCATTTTTGCGTACTAGGCGCGCTGTACACAAAGTAAGTTTGGGGATCCATTCGACCAATAAAGGGGTCTTGTTCGAGCAGGTCAAAGAGAATAAACAGTTCCAGAAAAGGGACATCCAGGGCATTGGACAAGGCATGAATACGGTAGAGCACATTCAGCAGTTGCCATTGGTTGGTGGTGTTTTCCCAGAGACTACTTTCAGCGACCTCTTCAAACTCCAACCGTTCAGTAATATTGATCAGATCGGTTTCTGTGAAACTTAAAGCATGGCGCAGACGCTGGCGATAAGTATCATTGTCGTCACTGAATAAATCTTCTGCATAATCGATTTGAGTGTAGGTGTGGTAAGTGGTGTCGGCATACTGAGTGGGAGTCTCTCCTGTCTCACTATCAATGTGCAAATATTTTTCATCAATGGATACACAGGGCAAGTTGAAAATGCGGTTGAATTGATCCTGGGGCAGGGTCTCGTTGGTTCTGCCCATATAGGAAATCTCGCTCAGGATCGCGACAACGGTGTCGAGTGGCTGTTCCAGGGTCTTGTGGATATAGACAACCTGAGCAACGTACACCAGGGTCTCAGCATTCAGCGTGGGTATACCTTTCTCATCCTTACAACAATGGCGCAGAATATGGTCTAACTCTGTAAAACTAAGACCAGTTTTCTTCGCTAACCGTACAAAACGACTGGTGCGATCGAACCAGGTTACTGAAATTCCATCATCGTTGCTGCTGGTTCCAGCATTAATATCGTACCACTCCAGTCCAGTCTCGTCGGCATTCAGAGTCACATAGCCTGGGCTATCACTAATCCCCGTGTTAATGTAAAAATTTTCACGCCCCTCTTCAACCTGGGAATGGTCTGACGGCTCAATGTAAAGGTTTTGATACAGCAGTTCCAGCATTTCCTGAGCTTCCAGATCCGTCGTCTCCATAAAGGTGGTGACGGTGGACATGTTGCTGATAAAATTGTCGCTAAAAAAACTTGCTTTAATCTTGCCTAGAAGTTCAGCTTCTGTGTCTTCATCAATCACTGAGGCACCAGCAAACACATTAGCTAATAGAAGGAGAAGCTCTGTTGAGTCAGAAAAGTCATTACTATTCAAATCAAGGAGAGTGTTTCCAGTACTATCCAAGATACGGACATAATATAAATCACCGATTTTCGCCGCAATTACCAAGCTATTCCCTTCTGTGGGAATTTCGTCAATATTAGTAAGAGATGACATTATTTCTATGTCATAGTTCGCCATATAACCATAGGCGTCCATGACAGAGGATACGGTTACCTCATTGGCTTCTGTTAAGGCATCCCACTCTCCCGTGGAGAGTCCCAGATATTCCCGTGCCACGGTGGTATAGTCAGCTGTGGTCGCAAAGAGGCGACGTAACTCATGGGCCGAGATTCCCAGATGGTGCAGGTGGTTCTTGATTTTTTCGTTGTCCAGGGAAAACGGCATATTGAAGGGGTAGCTTGCACCTTCCAAGACCTTAAAGACGGTTGCTTCCAATTCTTCTTGTGTTTCGTACTCGGTACTGTCAACCCGCCCTTCCAACACTTCGTTGACAATATCCAGGTAGGGAATCAGCGTGGTGGTGTTTTCGGCATCCAGATCGATCCCTTTGATATCATTCCGACGATCGTCAAAATCGATGCTGTCAGGATCGAACTCATCGTCCAGCATTTGCAGCAAGTCGGCTAAATAGGCTGCAGGAGAATATACAGAGCGATATTCATCGCCTTCCTTGAAGTCGATGTTGCCAAATAAATCTGCGTAATTGGGGATATTTGTTTGCATGCTCATGATAGTTTACGACCTATACATAAATTAATTATTTGAGTGGGTAATAACATGTACATAAAGTATTTGAGTGGGAACAGGGGTTGAGGGGTGGAGCCTCAGCGTTTAGGGCACAAGGCCAGCCACGCGGGCGTGTGGTTCTGCTTGCTGAGTACGGGCCACATATTGCAACGTAACCACTTTGCGTACGGCCAGGGCGCGCATATAGACCTGCTCAGCCAGGGCTTTATCGTTATCAAAGATCTTGAGGTTGTTTTGGATAAAAACCTTTTTAGGCGTATTAACGATCTGTAGAGCGGATTGAAAGCCGTTTTTCAATAATTCTATGGCGAGATCCTCTCTACCTTTGGGTACAATTCGCAGCATACGCTGGTAGGCTTTGAGTAGATTTAACACCCTTTCTTTTTCCTCTTCAAGCCCAGTCCAGTTGTATTTGTCGACATTGGGGGTGTGCAGCAAATCTGCTTGGCGAAAGTCGACCCATTCATTTTTTCCAAGGAAATCGATCAGTTTTTGTAAATCTTCACTTGTTTCTTCGCTCATCAGCTCACTCATATCTGTTTTACTCCTTGCTTGTTGTTAGTTCTGACCCACAGCGCGATATAGGGGTGTCCGAGGCTTAACGTCGGGACTTTCTTTGCTTCGATGACCTCAATATAGCCAAATCCGCCAGCAGAAAAAATACCGAAAAGATCAGTTTTATTCAGGATTTAATTCAGGTCTAAATTAAGTCTTTAGAGGTTATAACCTTGCACTTATTTAAGTCAACAAGGTTCTAAAACCCTTATCCTATCTATCCTACACTTTTATTAAGCAAGCCCTAGTTATAAAAGAAGGATAATGCCCGAATAAAACTGAACTTTTCAGGATTTTTTCTGCCAGCCATTTCCGACATCATAGGGATATATCTAACAGGACAGACATGCAATGAACAGTTCGGTTGGCAAAACAAAAACAAAACTATTTTAAGACTATGGGCATTTTTTTTGAGTATATTGGAACCTTATGCAGAAGGCATCACCACAAAATGGCAAGCTATTGGTCTACCACTTCCTCCTTCAGAGCAGTTCATTCAACTAGAAGCTGCAACCGTGAAAAATACACTTGACATCGCTTATCCAGACCGAGACCAATTAAAAACAGAGGACGAAATACTTGAGGGATTAAACACACTAATTGCTGAATTGCAAAAAACGTCAGCAGTTCCAGCATAGTCCTCTTGTAGAATCTGACTAACTAAACACCAAAAAGGAGCATCCTTCGAGTGATTCGCGTTCGCCTCTCTTCTCACTCCAAATTGATCAAGTCGAGCAAAAAAGCCATCCTAGAAAATAATTCTTACTTGGTGGGCGATCGCGACACTCCTTTAAAAGTTTACTCCGACTGGCTATTTTCGCCAAGATGAAACATAGTAAATTCAAGGAGCAAAATAATGGATTTGTATGAATTTTTTCGAGAAAAATTAGAATTTTCACCTGAAGCAATCAACGAAGAGCAAGAATTAGCCAAACACGTTCAAAAAGCATTAATTTGGTTTGATTTACTCGAACCACCTGCTGATGGTAAGTTTTGGACTATTTCTACTGAAGCATTTTTAGAATTTCAAAAGCTAATGGGTTTAGATGACCCGAACACTGGGGAACCAGGATTTTTGGGACCAAAAACAGCAAAGTTATTAATCGAAACTTCTCCAGACGATCCTCGTTTAAAACCGAAAGTAGACATTGATAGTTTAGATAACTCCTTGGCAAGTCGCATCATCAAGTATATGAAACACAAGGATTATTCGATCAATTTTAAACCTGGAGAATATAACATTGTTTATATTGAGGGGATGAATACCAACGGTATATTAAATCCAGATGACCCAGACCAATTTAACGACTTAAGAATCATAATCGAGTTCGATCGGGGAAAACCAGAAATTATCGGGATGTGGGAAGCTACAACAGAACCAGGTAGATGGTATACCAATAATCCTATCAGTGCATATTCCAGAAGACATGGTGCAGCCAGAATTGAGTTTGGTCAGTACAAAGCTTGGCAAGTTGGAATTCATGGTAATGCAGAGCCTCATGAAGCACTTGTTCAAAGAGGGAAAATTACAGTATGTAGAGATTTAAATAAAGATATGACTCGCACTGGTGATAAGAGAGACACCAACAATAACTTTTTTATCAATCAGCACTATGGCTATGATTATCCCCGCAAATCTATAAAAAAAGCTAGCGCAGGTTGCTTAGTAGGGCGCACGCGTCATGGTCATAAGGACTTTATGGCAATTATTAAACAGGATCGACGTTATCAAAAAAATAAAAATTACCTTTTCTCCACCACTATTATCCCAGGAGATGATCTAGAACGAAAATTTCCATCTTCGCGATCGTAAATAGCTAATGGCGCTTTTGAAAGATTAGTCTGTCATTGCATAACCCGATAGATCTAATAACATATCTACCTTCAACCTGAGATTAGTCACATGATAACTCAAGCCTATAATATAAAAATCATTCCTTCAATTACAGGATTAGTTTACTTCTTGGGTAATTTCCTAGCAATAGTTGGATGCCAACCCCCTGCTGCTGCACAAGAATGCCAAACCAAGGCTTATGTAGTTGATACCGATCCTCAAGGTCTTAATGTTCGGACTAAGCCTGATTCTCAAAGTGAAATTAGGGGAACTTTACCTTTGCATACAGAAGTAGATGTTTTCCAATATCAAGGCAACTGGCTTTTGGTCTCACCGATCGATCCTGAACTCCAAGAGGTTGATTTTAAGGGAGAAGGCTGGGTTTATGCTTCTCTTCTAGGCTTAAATACTCGTGGTTATAACAGTGATGGTGTTCCTCTGTATGCTGAACCTAATAAGACAAGTGAAGTAACAGGACATGCTAAATCCTCTAGTTCAGTCACCATGGTAAGTTGTTCTGGAGAGTGGGTATTAGTTAAGCAAAAGAATCTCCAAGGTTGGTTAGAGCCAGAAGAACAGTGTGCTGCTGCTCTGACTACTTGCCCTTAAGTCAATCTCCTGAAAGACTGACACAGGTTCTAAAGCACTTAATTATTGTCGGTTGGATTATGCGAACGCTAACCCAACGAAATCTCTGTCCCAGTCAGTTTTACTCAATAAATTTCTCAATTTAATCTTCTTGTTTTGATTATTAACCAAGTAAGTTGAATCACCAAAATCTTAATAATTTGCCGTTGATTAAATATGAATAGAATTACCCAAAAATGGGGTGTAAATTTCTTATTAGCAATAACCATATTTCTCTGGGGAAACTTCATGGTGAAAGCTCAACAAAATCCACTAGTAAATAGCTCAACTAATAGTCAATGTTTGCTTGATTCCTCACTAAAAGTTAAAGTTAAAGATGTTGCTCCTAAAAATAATTCAGACAGTAACATTAAGATGGGAAATACAATTATTGTTACTGTCTCAAAAATAAATGGAGAAGAGCTAGATTTAGATGCTGCCAAAAATGAAGGATTAATTACTCCTAATAATCTTATTCTATATTCAGGGTCTCCTCATCTAATTTTGTATAAAATTTACTTGACAAAAGTTATCTTATATAATCTCTTTTTTAAGAACCTTCTCAAAAAGTCTGGGTGAACTCGCCGCGAACAATTAAGGTTAGAGGTAAGCAGCTTCTGTCGGCGAGGGCATCCAGACTTCCCAGATTGGGCGGGAGCTGTTCAAATGAGCAGCTA
>JASJEI010000356.1 GCA_030064795.1 Pleurocapsa sp. MO_226.B13
CTGCCTGGAAATAAGATACCAGCCTTGAAACCGCACAGATAACTGTTGGGAGCGGAAGATTAACCATGAAGGCTGGTATCTTATTTTTTTGCTCCTCCCTAACTTCTCATGCGCTTGCTTGAGCTTAGTTGAATCGCGACCAACAAGCCAGACATCAGCACCATTACGAGCAAAGGCTTGAGCAATGCCAAATCCAATGCCTTCGCTGCTACCAGTAATTACTGTTTTGTAGTTAAGAAGTTGATTCATCATTATTCCTCTTGAGGTAAGTTGCAAATTTTTACTTCTCGATCAAATGGCGATCGAGTTCTAAAATGTTTCTTTGTGTATCTTTGAAAAGCGCAATACTGGACTGACACAGCTAAAATGGTGCAAATAAATTTAACTGAGAATACTAAAAAAGAAACTCTCTTCGCGCCTCTGCCCCCAAGGCGACGGGGATAAACGTCTTTGCGCGAGAATAATCTCAAGCCTGCATCAGATCGAAGCGATCGCGGGATAATTGTTTAATAGATTGCTCGAACTGACTCTATGCTTGAGAGCGATCGCCTAAATACTTCCCAGTCGCCCAGATTTTATTAGCAATGAACATATCATTGGTAATGCGGAGTTTATGGGCAAATTCCCCGACATTAGCCTCCGACATTCCGTAGAGTGGTGAAACATCGATCGTTCGTCCACCATTAGACCAAAAACGCTGCATCACTTCTTGAATATTATTGCGCGGTTGCTTGAGTAAAACATCAAAGGTCAAAAAAGTTCCCAAACCGATCGCAGGTATTCTTTCCTTGGTGCGCGGAATTTCTTTGGTAATTATCTCCGAAGACTCATTTGAGTTAGATTGTGCAGTCTGGCTCTTAACTGGTTTGCTCCCCAAAGCAGAGGATGCAACCATAGTAGTTGCTGCGCCAAGTCCCATCATCTTGATAGCTCGGCGACGGGAAATTGTTGAATCAGAATTAGCAGAATGCATTGTTTTAAATAATGATTACTTGTCGCGATCGCGCAATTAAATTCCATAACATTGGTAGTAATTTTGAGTTGAAGATATGCAATCTAAAAATGCTTAAAATTACATATCTTCGATAAGTTTTTCTGCTAACTTTCGATTAAGAAATCGAGTTCTTGGTCAACAGATCTGACATAGCTCGAATCATTAAGTCGTTCGGCGGAAATTCTATTGGCTTCAATAGCAGCTTGAACCAGATCTTCTCCATTAATTCGATTGAAGGCGACTGCTTTTTTTAAAGCTATATAACTGGGAATACCTTGTTCTTTAAAATGACCATTACGCGCCAAGTTAACTAGATTGACTGGAGTAGCTGCATTGGCGTTTAAAGGACTAGTAATTGTCATTATGAGCATTGAAAGACTGCCAAAAATTAAACTTTTCATAGTTATTTTTCTCCGATTGAAATGTTCTAGCAAAACGAATTGTGTATAATTTTGTCGAAATATTTCAAGACTGAAATATTTCGTTAATATCTATCTTAAATGCAAGCTAAAAGATTGTTATTTCGGATTAGATATTGCTTGATAACCTATAGTTATTACCAGGTAAATCAGATGGAATTGCGTCAACTAAAATATTTCATCGCCGTTGCTGAAGAATTACACTTTGGTCGAGCGGCCGAGTCTTTGCACCTGAGTCAACCAGCATTAAGTAAACAAATTCAAGCCTTAGAAGATGGCTTGGATATCCAACTTTTGGAACGTACAAAACACTATTGTCGCTTAACAATGGCGGGACAAAAATTTCTAGAAAAGGCACAGCGAATTTTAGAGGAAGTGGAAGAAGGCATCCAAGTCACCAAGCAGGTAGCTAGCGGACAAATGGGACGGGTGAGGGTGGGGTTTACTGAAGCAACCTTGTATAGTCTCGCACCCAGTATTGTTAAGACCTATCGAGAGCATTATCCCCAGGTCGATTTAATCCTCACTAGTGACGGAACAGAAACTAATGTTGAAGCTTTACGCACTCACCGTATTGATGTAGGGTTTGTTTATCTTCCGATCCGCGAACCTTCTCTTTCTGTATATTCGTTATATGAAGAAATCTATGTCGCTGCGCTGCCTAGTTCCCATCGGTTGGCAAGACAGAAAGAAATATCACTGGAGTCTTTGGCTAACGAACCACTAATCTTTTATCCGCGATCGCTTGCACCCGTTTTATACGCTCACTTTATCCAGTGTTGCGAGCAAGCTGGATTTTTACCTATGATCGTGCAAGAAGCCGAACCGTCTCAAACTAGTTTGGGTTTGGCATCGGCTGGTGTGGGAATTACCTTTGTTCTGTCTGCTATGCAAAACCTTCGTGCCAAAGGAGTGGTTTATCGACCCTTAATCGGCAATTTTCTCACACTCGAATTAGCTCTGGCATGGCGAGGGGAAGAATCTTCACCTGCGGTACACGAATTTATTAAAGTATTAAAGACAATTATCCGCTCGACCAATAGTCAATTCAGGAAGTAGAAGTCAAAAACAGTAAATTTTGTAACTAAGAAGAGCTAGTTTTTTTTGCCGACATATATTTTTCGGTTTCCCGCAGTCTTTTACTCAAAAAGCGACAGATCTCCAAAATAATATGAGGACGTTGCGAAATCAGACTAATAAAGCGTTTCTTTTCTAAACTAAGTAACACGCAGTCTTCCATGGCGATCGCACTATCCCAGCGGGGTGCTTCGTCAAACAGGGCGATTTCGCCAAAATATTCTCCTGTATTTATCTGTTTTATTTCTTGTGGTTCGTCATCGAGTTTTTTGACTATCCGTACTTTACCGTTGGCAATAATGTACAAATGTCCGCCCCAACTGCCTTCGGTATAGATAGTTTCTCCAGCCATTAGCTGTCTTTGTTCTAAAGCACTATCGATCTGAAATAGTTCGTCGAGGGAAAGATTTTTAAACAAGGCGATATTTCGCAGTAATAGCAATCGATTCATAGCAATACTGATAGGACAACTCAGCCGCTCCGCAGGCAAAAAGATTTCTTTTGCTACCGATTGTACGATCGGATCGGGATCTTTGAGTAAAGCAGTGGGGATAACTGCTAGGGCTATAGACGCGCCTGTTTTAATCCAGCGATCGCCCGAACCCAAGGCTTCGAGTAATATTTTATACCCCTTTTTTCTCAGCCATTGAGGACTATACTCTATTTTCGATTGGGGTTTTTCGGAGACAATTTGCTCTAATAACGGCATCAGAGGTTGCACAAAACGACGATGATTAATCGAGGCTAAGACTTCGACTGCATTTGCCAGATCGCGTCGATCGCTAGTTGCTAAAATCTTTTTGACTAGATTAACGGTGCGAGAGTAGCCCAGACAGGAAAGAATGTATAAAACTTTTTGCAACAGACGCTGTTGATAGTCTTCGATCGCCACTGCTAATAATCGCCAGCTAGGATCTTGACTGGGGATCTGTTGTTGCCATTTCCGAATCCGATTGAACTGCTGGAATTCGGGAGTAAGATGTTTGTATAAGATCTCATTTGCTTGTTTGGTTTTGACAAGAGCGATCGCAGCAATGGCTGTATTGACCACATCAGCTCGTTCCGAGTCTAGGTGATGTTTGGCGACAGTCAAACCTGACTTACCGTAAGCTGCAAGAGTACGGGCTACCTGATAGCGCACTCCTTCATGGGTATCGCTCAAGCCCGTCGTCACCGAATTCAACATTTCTTTACAATGGGTAATTTCCAGAAGTTTGAAGGAAGCGGTTCTGATCGAAGGTTCGCGATTGTCAATTTCCGCAACTGCGATCTTAGCGAGATGATAGTCTTGGGGTTGAGCTAGGGTAGCTAGAGCTTCGAGGGCGTTTTGTTTGGCTTCAGGGGTGGCTTTGGGGAGTAGATACTCAATGAGGGTAATAAACTCTGGATTACGGCTATGACGGACTACTCTGGCGATCGCTTTGCCGATGGTATCGTCGATCTCTATTTGCCAAAATTGTTCTGCAACTCTATTATCGACTTGGGAATCAGGAGATTGGAAGGCTGCGATCGAGCCTAATGTCTTGATCTCCAGATCGTCGTCGGCAATTAAGCTTTGTAGTTGTTCTGGAGCAAAATTGTACTGATTGGCAATTAAAATTTCTAAAGCGGTTGCCCGTACAGTAGGATGAGTATCGTTTAAAAGCTGGGCAAACTGTTCTAGAGTATGAGGATCGTCGCTATCTTCAAATAGTTGTAGGATTCCTTCCCGAAGTTGGTGATTGGCGTTTGGTAATAGGGCTTTAACTTCGGTAAAAAACTGACTGGGATTGCCCAGGTTAGCAGCCAATTCTAAACCTTTGATTTGAGTGTAGCGATCGCTATCGGTGAGAAATTCTCTAATCAGTTTACTCGACTGGGGTGGTAACTGGGTTCGGCTGTCAAAATCATCTAGATTAATCGTATCCGAGCGAATCATCTCTTCTAAACCTTGGGTATAAAACTTACCCATCGGTAAACGCACCAGCAACAATAATACTGTCAGGCTAATCGCCAACTCTGTAATTTGTTCCAGACTCAGATAAAAATGACAAATCCACAAGACTACCCCTGCTAAAGTCAATCCCACAGAATAAATCAAACCATCACTCAAGGCTCGAATTCTGCCCATATATTGCTGGGGGATACCATTATAGTTGAGTTGATGTACGGGGAGGTTGATCGCTTTGTAGAATGCGTCGCCGTTGATATGAAGTCCGATCGCTGCGGGTAAATTAAAATTGAGTAGTAAACCCCCCAGACTGAGAAGAGTAGTCGTGGGATAAACCGCATTGAGTCTGGCAACTCCGATCCATTTCAGCAGAGGACGAGTAACGCCATAGAGAAACACTACCTGAATCAGGGAAATCAAGATCCGCATCAATCCGAGAAATCCCGTGAGGGTTGATTCGTCGAAGTGTTTTCCGTAGATATTAAACCAAAGAAATTCTGAGCTTATGTAAATAATTACCAGTATAAAGCTGCTGCTGGCTAAAAATAATACTAAAGGATAGCGTTTGCCTAAATATGGTAAAGTTTTAATTGATTCAAGGATATTAAGCTGTGCTTCTTGTTTGGGAGTTTCTAAACGACGTTGAGAAGACTCCAAATAGAGTAACTGAAAAAAAGCGATCGCCATAAACACGGGCAAGACTAACAAAAGATCTCGACTGGGAAAATAGCGAGACAGTAAGATAGTAAAGCCACCCCCGACAAGAGTACCCACCGCTTGAGCGATCCCGATAAAAGGGGCATATTTTTTATACTCAAGACTAGTAAAATAATCCGTCAGTAACCCAGGATAGAGCAGATTATTATTAAAATCCCACTGAAAAAAAATCGTAATCAACAGGGCAAAATAAACCCAGGTGGCATCGAGATTAATTAATAACCTCAAACCAACCATCATTATGATTGAAGCAAGTAATACATAACGAAATATTTGGGGACGACGATAGCGATCGGCAATTTGCGAAAAAACCCCATAAGCAGGAAAAGAACACAAGCCAATTAAAATAAAAGCAATTGGCAGTTTTCCCGCACCTACCTGAGAAACAAATAAAGAATTGGCGATCGCCATAGCAATGACGTTATAAGCTAATACAGTGATGGCCAATAACAAAAGTTGAGCCAAGCGAGTGTATTGCAAGTTAGATAAACCAAAACGCTTTTCAATAGCTTGACTAATCATGATTTTTGCTCTTGTACTGGAGTAGTATTTGTCTGTAAAGAGGCTGTTGTCTTATCGGTTTCTAAAGTTTGAATCTCCTTATTCAAATTATCCAAGGGACTCGATTGAATCAATAGAGTCAACCCTGCTGCAATAATCAAAAATACCCCCGCACTCACTACTGCTAAGAGACGATTATTGTGCAGAATATATTCCATAACCAAACCGAAGCCCAAAGAGGCAGCGATTTCTGGTAAGACAATAAAAAAATTAAATATTCCCTGATAAATTCCCCGACGTTGAGGCGGAATTGAACTACTCAGCATCGCGTAGGGCATAATCAAAGCACTCGACCAAGCTATACCCAAACCGATCATCGCTAGGAGTAAAATGTATTGATTGCTAATAACCAAAATTGAAATCAAACTTACCCCACCACAGAATAAACAAACACTGTGGGTTGCTGGAGGACCAAATCTTTTGGCAATGCGAGGTAAAAGAAAAGAAGCACCAATGCAAACGACATTGTAGACAGCAAAGCAAATTCCCGCCCATTCTATTCCCTGGTTGTATAACAAAGAATCTTCGCTGGTAGCACCAAAAATATTTCTGGCTACTGCGGGCGGGAAGTAAAGCATGAAACAGAAGATACCCAACCAGGTAAAAAACTGAACCCGCGCCAACTGCTGCATCTTGACGGGGATTTTTCCTAATGTCTGCCAAGTTTCTCTTAGGCTGCTAACAACTCCTCCTCGTGCTTCTTGTAGCTTCTCGAATTTAGCTAAATTCTGGGGAGGATATTCGGGGGTAGTCACAATCGTCCATAAGACCGTACCTAAAAATAAGACCCCACCAATGTAAAATGAGATCTCTATGGTTAAAGGGATTTTCCGCAAAGCGTTAGTAGTATTATCAATGTTAAAAACATGGCTCAAGATCCAGGGCAAAGCTGAAGCGGAAACTGCACCTATACCTACCATAATACTCTGCATGGCAAAGCCTTTGGTTCGCTGTTCTTTAGGCAACAAATCCCCGACAAAAGCGCGAAATGGCACCATACTGACGTTGGCACTAGTATCTAAGATCCATAAGAGTCCCGCTGCTGCTAAGAGACTAGAACAGTTGGGCATAGCAAACAGAGCGATAAAAGCTAAAATTGCCCCACCTAGAAAATACGGTCGTCTTCTCCCTAAAAAAGTCCAGGTGTAGTCACTCAAGTTACCGATAATCGGCTGTATGATTAAACCAGTCAAGGGCGCAGCTAGCCAGAGAATTGGCAGGCGATCGGCATTTGCACCTAAATGCTCGAAAATAGCACTCATGTTTGCCATTTGTAATCCCCAGCCAAACTGAATTCCCAGAAAACCTATATTCATATTCCAGAGTTGCCAAAAACTAAATTTAGATTTGGATACTTTCTCTGGGGTACTCGATTGTTGAGTAGTGGACATAAATAAAGAATTTATAAAATCTTGAGCAAAGTACTAAAGTCAGTCTAATACAACTTCTATTGCTCGCTTTGTAATTGGAGATATTTATTCGATTTATTGCCCAATTAATTGAGAGTTAGGTTGGTTAAGATCATCTTAAATATAAAAATAAATGCTATATACGAGTTTCGGTTAATTTGGAATTTGGAATTTGGAATTTGGGGTTAGTTCTTAGTTTTTGCTTCCCTGCCTTAAAACAACTCCTGACTCCTGACTTCTGACTTCTCTGCCTAGATATAGCAATCTTTAAAGTATTCCCAATTATTTGGCGATCGCCAAGTATTATTTCTCCTTTAAATAACAAAACGCTTCTAGAAAAGAGATTTAGAAAAATCTACATTGATCCCCAGAAGCGTTATTTTTTTTTATTTAATTAATCGGAAATCCTAGAAACGTCTGTTTCGACGACCACCACCATTTCGATTATCTTCGCGAGGTCTAGCTTTATTAACTTTTAACTCACGATCCATCCATTCTGCTCCATTTAAAGCTTCAATCGCTTTATCTTCGTTTGCCTCGGATTCCATTTCTACAAAAGCAAATCCTCTGGGACGACCTGTTTCGCGATCGCTGGGAATATGAACCCGTTTAACAGTTCCATATTCACTAAATACTTCATTTAAGTCGTCTTGATTGACTTCGTAAGATAAATTGCCTACATAAATTGACATATTTTTTTTTGTCTTCTCAATGAGTGTTGTGTTTAGAGAGACAGAATTACTGGGAAAGCAATAGCTCAATACCTAACGGGAAAAACCTTCGTTACTGAATGTACACTTAATCGTTAATCTGTTGATTCTCTTTCTGAATATAACACCTTTCTCAAAACATAGATCTATTGTTAATAGATGTTACATCTCCATCAATTATTTAAGTTCTAAAATCATCTCGTTTTTGGGCATAAAGCCTAAATTCTCATATACGGGTTTGCCAAAAGGAGAAGCATGAAGAATTACATGAGTACAATCTAGAGTACGAAGATAATCAATAGCTGCTTGAGTTAATTGAGTTCCTATTCCCTGACGACGAGAGGCAGATTCAACAAAGATATTCCAAATGTAACCATACTGGCGAAAACTCGGTTTAAAAGGTGAAGGATACAAACCCGCAAACAATTGACAGCTAGCCGAAGCAACTATTTCCCCTTCTATTCTGCCGACAAAAGCCTGAAATGATAATTCTCGACGAGCTTTCGTTATAAATTCAAGGGTTACTTCTAACCAATCTTCGTGAATAGATTCAGCAGCAACATTATTATCCAGCCACAGTTGATAAAAGTGTTGTGCCAAGATCGGATCTTCTGAAGTCGTAGCTGGTGTAATGATTAAGTTTTTCTGGTTGTCCATATTTCTTAAGATAGAAAAATCTCTAACTTTTCCTACATCAAGCAGATAAAATGATTCTACGAGAAGCTACCGAGAGAGACATACCTGGAATTGCACGAGTTCATGTAGATACTTCGCAATCTACTTACCGAGGGATTTTTCCAGACAAAATTATCGAAAGTCTATCCTACCAGAAACGCGAACGAGGTTGGCATCAAGTTTTCGATCTCGCTCGACAAGATGGCAGTTTCACCTATGTTGCTGAGGATCGATCTGGTCAAATTATCGGTTTTGCTAACGCTGGAAAGGAACGCTCAAACGATCCAGTTTATCGAGGCGAGTTGAATGCGATTTATATCCTCAAGAGTTATCAACAACAAGGAATTGGCAGTGAATTAGTTCGAGTAGTGGCAGATAGGTTCAGCCAGATGGAAATTTATTCTCTACTGGTATGGGTGTTAGAGGATAATCCTGCATCTAATTTTTATCAAAAGTTAGGTGGAAAAAAAGTCAATCAAAAATATATTATCCGAGGAGGAACCGAGTTAATGGCGATCGCCTATGGCTGGACAGACATATCAAACCTGCAACGTATTGATGCTAACTAAAATATTGAAAAGCAGCTCTTCAGTCAGGTGGGGAAATTTCCTAAGCTAGTAAAGAACGAGCAACCATGAGTTATTTTGCCCACCCTACTAACTAACTAGCAACATGAGTCTTTTATCTAACTTACAATTGATGAGTCAGTACAATCAATGGATGAATCAAAAGGTTTATCAGGCTGCTGAAGATTTAGGTGATGAACAGATCCAGCAAGACCAAAAAGCATTTTTTAGTTCGATCTGGGGAACACTCAATCATATTTATGTTGCCGATATCATTTGGTTGAGACGATTTGCTCGACACCCACAACAGTATCAAAGCCTAAAAGATTTACCAGAGTTGGCAAGTTACACTGCTTTAAATGCGATCGCAGCCAAAAATCTACCAGATCTATCCCGCCTGAGACAAGAGTTGGACACAGTTATTATTGACTGGTGTCAGGAACTTCAGACTAGGGATCTAGAACATAATCTTCAATACAAGGATACTAAAGGTAATCCCTACTCTAAAAACTTCGGTCAATTAATCCAACATTTTTTTAACCATCAAACTCATCATCGAGGACAAGTCTCTACCCTGATTTCTCAGCAGGGAATCGATCTTGGGGTTACAGATTTACTCAAACTATTTTAATAAATTCCGCAACCCTTATAAATCAAAATCTTCAGAGATTTACAGAATTACAGAATAAGGATTTTCCGTAGCTTTTCCTTATTACAAGCAGCAATTCTCATTTTGAAGAGAAAAAGTAGTTAGTTCTCTTGCTGATATAGAGAACTATTCCTCATAAATGTATTTTATTTTCTCTTTTGAGCCTTCCTTTTTTTGTGCTACACAAAAACTTCCTAAAAATAAGCATAAGTAACCTCTCCTAATTTCTCTCATTTTTAAAAATCAGGAGGATTTCTGCTATTTGCTATTTTTTCCTTTGATTAATTAATTTCTATTTTTTTACTCTTTTTTCTCTCTTTCCTAACTAGAATTTACTGGACTAGAATTGACTAGATTTCTCTCATCACCTTCGGTTATTACAAATACAAATAAATCCGACCAACTTTTAAACCAGATATATTTTAATAAGGCTCTAATATCGTTAAAAAAAGTTTTTCTTGTGACTAATAATTCTCTGATTTTTTGGTACGTGGTGTTGACTAAATCTAAAACATTATGAAACAAAAAAGCTAGTAAGTTTAGAGATAATAGCGTTTCTGCTAGATTTTCTTCTCCATGACCAAAATTATGCTCTAAATTATACCCTTGATTTTTGAGAATATTATTGCCTTCATTTTCTACTTTCCATCTAGTTCTCCCACTTGTAATCATTTGGGACATTTTTTCATCATTTAACTCATGATTAGTTATAAAACTATTCTGATAAATTACTTGATTTTTAGCGACATCAAATATTTCTACTTCATACCAGTTCACCATCAAACTTGGCTCAATTTCGCGGATTGGTAGATGATTTACATATCTATATCGATAAACTCTTGGTTTTCCTTTTTCATATTTTTTGATTTTTCCAGTTACCACTTCTCCATTTATCTCTAAAAACTCTAGCCATTCATATAAACTTTTATGAGATGAGGGTTTGGCTACGAAAATAAAATTGTAACCCTGCTGTCTTGCCAACTCACATATTGGTTGACGAGAATAAAGGTCATCTCCTAATAATGTGATTTGATTTTTTTCTCTCTCTAAAGGATTGGCTAACAACCATCTTTTTACTGCTGCATTTTCGATTGGCTTCTTTAGTTTTGACCTCTTGCTTTTTGATGAATTCTGGAGCTAAATTAATTACTTGCTTTTTTGATGGCGAGACGATAACTGGAGTAACTACTTGATGATAATAAGTTCTTGTTCCATTTCGATGATGCACGACAATTACAATAAGGACAGAAAATTTTTTTGGAGTCATAATACTCGGTTCCATCTAATGCTATTAATATTTGATTGTCTAAGTACTTAAATTTATTAATTATTCGATGTTTTTCTAACCATTTATAAACAGTTTTAAATGTAGCAAATACTGTTGTAGCTGGAATCGGATCTAATAAATTTCTAATTTGATTATCACAAGGTATTTCTGACAAACCAAATAAACTTTGACGGTGGGGGATGGTCGGGTCTCCCGACCATATCCAACCACCGTGTTGAGCATTATCTTTACCTTTTTTCTGCTTCATCAAACGTTGATGTTCTAAAAAAGAAGGCGATTGGGTAAAAAATACAGAAAAAGCTGCCAGATGGTGCATCTTTCACCGCATACTTTTTATTATCCCCTTTTCGCTTATCTGGTAATTCATTTAATTCTTGGTCTAAAAATCCAATCAACTGTGATGGTTCGATGGTAACCGCTTTTTTCTTCATGTAGTACAGAGCCAAGAGTGCAAAATGAGGATTTTATCCCCGCGACCCATCTATAATTTCATAATTCAACCAAAAATTATTCCTAATTAATGTTAGTTCTCTATTTTTGCAAGAGAACTAAATCTCAGTAGAGCACAAAGTCACGAAACAATGCGGTTTTCGTGCTTCCGCGAGCGAGTTGTTGACGCTTCTGTTGGCGAGCGCCAATTTGAAAATCGATCGCCTCAAAAGCTGATCTACTCTAGTTTCTAGCCCTAGGGTATATCGGCTAAAAACCGCATTCCATAAACCTTATAGAAAAATTTGTGATCTACTGAATCTCGGTTTTTTCCAAAATGAGAATTGCTGGTATTAGCCTGAGAACCTTCTAAATTATAACCACCTGATTTACAATCACGAAACATAGCTTCGATGCCTCCACGAGAAGCAAATATTTTAATAACTTCTGATTTATTTTCAAGATTAGTAAGCAAATACCAAGGGTTAGGTAATTGTTTATTATTGTATTTTCTCTTCCAATAAACTACTACATTAAATCTATCTTGTCTCTTCTCTTCTGTTACCTTAACTTGAGGATATAAAACTTTGTCTCCTGGTTTTATCTCTAAAGAATCAAGGGATTGATATTTCTTATAACGAGGTCTAATTTTAGTACTTTTATTTAGTCTTAGAATAAAAGATATTTTCTTTTTAGTTAACCAAAGTGCCAAAGCCGTACTTCTGTATTCTCTATCTCCTATCACTACTAGCTTATAGTCTTTTAACAAACGAAGTATTGGTCTAATTGTAGCAACTTGTTCATAGAAATTACTACTCCCCTTCTTAGATAAAAGTAACCAATATATTGGCAAAGCTCTCTTCTTACAAATAACACTTGCCATTGAAATATTATTAGCTTTCCATTGTGTTCGGTCGATAGTTATAATTAAGCGATCGCCTTTTTTAAATTGACTCTTAATTATCTTTTTTATTAAAGGAAACCAAAGTAATGGTAAGCTCAAATGGGATGAGGTCAAAAACCTTTGTATTTTTTTTCTTCGGCTCTCACATTTGATAGGATAAGGAAAACTAGATGCTAATCTTTCAATCCTAACTTGACGATGAACTTGTAGCAGCCATACTAAAATTTGTAAGGTTAAGAATTCTGATGATGGTAGATAAGTTTTCAGGTAATCAATATAAAATTGAGGTAACATTTTAAATTTTAACTGTCTCGTATTACTGTGAGACAGTTATTCTTAATCATTTCCAGGCTGATAATTCAAAATAATCTGAATATTTTCAGAATTGTGCTAATTTTCCGAATTGTGCCATTGAATATTAAGTCAATTTCACTGATATTTTTATTGAGTTACGATCTGCCGTCAAAAGCCTTGTCATATATAGATTCTAGTGGTTTTCCCCCCGCAAGGAGTTTTCATCTTGGTTGATTACTCAGGAATTGCGACCAGTAGCCTGAGAGCTATAGAGGGATTTCCTCGTTCCGAATATTTCGTTGGTATGAATTTTCAGGATGTGTCTGTCCACCGAGTGCGGTTAGTGTTGTAATTGTCATATTTCGACTGACAATTAACCAGATGCACGCTCTGCCTTTTGGCTACAGCCTTTCAGACCTGCCGATCGCTGTTTACCCTTAACGATGGTTACGACGGGATTGTAATTCCTTTTACTTCAGGATTCACTTGATCCATAGAATTCTTGCTAGCAGATAACCAGTTCAGACTACCAGTCAGAGCTACATTTAACCCCGCTTTACGGATTGACGACCAATCGCTACCGTAGGGGTTATGCTTTTACTCCCAACACCGAGAGAGTAGGACTTGATAATTTGAGCTTTTGTTAATATTTAGCACCTTATTACAGGCTCTCTCACCTACACGAAATATTCAGTTGTCATGGTTCAGATACTCATAATTGAGTCTTCTCCAAGCTAGTCATACCAAAGGTTAAACCCTTGTTTCGACTAAACGAGTCGCACGGAAATAGAAGGTTCGCCCCATATAGTGCAGCTTTCTACTAAAACTTTTACACAGCAAGGGATACAGAGATTGAACTTATTTTCAAAAGCGATCGCCCAAATATAAGTTACACAAATGTTTCTTTAGAGCGTATATATGGTAAAAAACATTGCCTAAAATGGAAGTTGGGATATCTCAAAGTATTTACACCAAAGCATTACAACTCCGTATTGAATACTAAAAACATTGCCTAAAAGGAATCAAACTAGGCAAAGTTAACATAAGTAATTTCGATTAAAAATGACTTCAAATGGGGTTGACAAATGTGAAATCATTTCACCTTGCCCCTGGTTGCACAAACCTTCTATTTAGGCTAACTAGGGGAGAAGCTCACGACCCAGTTAAATATTTTGCCCATCCTAATATTCAGAAGTGTTTGGGGATTGTTAAAAGACAGCGAAAACTCAATCAAAAACTAATAATTGCTCCCTTTCCCGAGAAACAGCGAGGCTCAAACCAATTTTTCTTCCAATCTTCTCTTCAATCCCCCTTGACAACTTGCTTTCAAGCCTAAGTTGTTCCAAATGCCTGCATCGATTTCTTCAAGCTCATCCAAGACAAACCGATAGATTGATAAAATCTGAGGTATTTATTTCGGTTGCATCGATATTACTTAAAACTGCGAGATTTACTAATTGCCAATTGATTAAAGTATCATTCCCAATGTCTCCACTTCCTTGGATAATTTCCAATTCTTTAAAACTAATATTTTCTGGTAATTCTAAGAAATCTTCACCTTGAGTAAAGTCGGTAATAATAGCTGTTCCTTCTGTAGAGAGAACAAAGCGATCGCTACCATCTCCACCTGATACAAGATTGCTACCAGACGAACCGATTAGAATATCATCCCCTTCCATGCCAAGTAAATTATCATCACCTGCACCGCCATTGAGATAATCATCTCCGCTACCACCAAGGAGTGAATCATTACCTGCATTAGCAATCAAGCGATCGTTTCCTGCATCTCCATAAAGTCGATCCATTTCCTTACCTGCAAATAATAAATCATCTCCATCATTGCCAAAAAAAAGATTCTTGCCTTGGGTATCTCGTACTATATCGTCACCCGCACCACCAGAGAGAGTATCATCATCTTTACCACCATTAATATTATCCCGACCATTCCCTCCAATTAAGGAATCCCTGCCTTTACCCCCTTCTAGAAAATCGTCCCCTTCCCCTCCATTCAAAAAGTCATCATCTTTGCCACCATAGAGACTATCGTTACCTTCTTTGCCAAACAAAACATCATTACCCTTGCCACCTTCGATTAGATCGTTACCTTCCCCTCCATCTAAGGCATCTAGACCTTTTTTGCCAATTAAGATATCATTACCTGCAAGACCATTAATTACATCGTTAGTTAATGTCCCAATTAAATAGTCTTCAGCTTCAGTACCATCTATCACCGAACCATCATTAAGCCCCAAAGTATTGGCAATTGAAGCTTTATAAGCCAATCTAACTAAGTCCGATCTTAGAGACCTTTCGTTGAGTAAAACGGAAATAGTTGTGTCACTATTCAACCAATAATCGACGTCAGATTTATAGCCAAAAATACTGCCAGTCATGCTTCTGGTTTCACCCCAAGGATAGTCGAGAGGAAATACCCCCAATCCAAATTTATCTCGTACAGGTCTCCCTGTACTAACGTAGTTGAATATTTCCGCAGTAGATTCTGACTCTAATAATTCTCCTGAAGCTAGAGAGTTAACAAATTTAGCGACATCTTCTGCACTAGAAACTATTGAACCATTACCATAACTAGTTGCTGTGTTGACAATACTATAATCTTCGGGAATTCCATCTATATCTCGATGACCATCGGCGGTAAAAATATCTTCATAACCTCTGGCACGTTGTTCTAAACTTACCTCTTCGCTAGTAAAAAAAGTATTGGTGAGTCCTAAGGGTTCGAGGATTTCTTCAGCTAAAATGTCTTTAAAGAGCATGCCTGTTGCTTCTTCAGCAATTAAAGCAGCAATAACATTACCCGTATTAGTGTAAGTCCATATTTCTGTCGAAAACCCTCCTGAAAAAAGAGGTTTGCCAAAAGCATAAGCAACTAAATCCTCTGGCTGCCAATCCCTATTTGAACCTGATAAATAATCGGCAAGTATGTCAGATTCGAACTCTTCATTATTAGAATAATCCCACAACCCACCTTTGCCGTTTAAGAGTTGGCGGATAGTCAAATCGTCACCATTGGTAATCTGGTTAGCAATTTCTGGCAACCATTTATCGATCGTATCATCTAAGCTGAGTTTTCCTTGTTCCTGTAACTTGAGAATAACCGAAGAAGTATAGGCTTTACTGATACTAGCAATATTAAATAAATCGTCTGGTTTAGTTGCTTGTTGAGTATCTATATTAGATATACCTGTTGCTCCAGTCCATGCACCATCAGGTGTAACAATACCTACACTTACACCTATATCAGATAAACCTAAATCTTCTGTTGTTTGGGTTAATGCTGCTTCTAACTGTGATGCTGAGTATTTAGGTGCGTTATTAATTTGATTATTCGTCATAATACTTGTTTTATTACTTAGCTTTTACAGACTAAAATTTTCAACTGAAAACAGATTAACGAAACTAACTAGACCTATTGCTAGAGAACGTGAAATTTAGTGCCAACTTATCATTTGAAGTTCCGAATTAACTATCGATTTGGAACTAATTGTTCGATCAAACTAAAAATTAATCTAAGGAATAGAAATTAAATAAGCTCCAGAACTATGAGGGTTGTGGTTTAGCAGTGTAATTCCATTGTGGCAAATAATCATCAAATACAATCTCCATTGTTTGCTTGAAAACCTCTGTCACTTTACGACCAGTTTGATCTACTCCATCTAAAACAGTGGTCAATACTTTCAAACCAGTACGGGTTTTCGCCTTAGCCATTAAATCTTTGACCATTTCTACGGAGTCAAAAATCACTCCCTGACAAACGCGAGTCAAATGAGGAAATAAACGATGTTCAATCGGATTATATTTAGAGGTATCAGGAGGATAGTGAGCAATCCGAATCTCAATTTCCAACTCCGACGCTAGAACTTGTAAATCTTGTTTAAACAAATATTGTCGAGAACTATTGCTACCACCACCATCACACAGCAGTAGAATCGAATTGGCTGATGGATCATGGACTACTCCATAATTGTGCCACCAATAGCGAATTGAATCACAAGCAAATTGACTAGTATCATGACTTGTACCAAGAGCGAACATAACCGAGATTGAGTTTTAGATCGTATAAACCATGTGGAATAGCCACTCCCACTGCTAAAGACTTCCAATCGTGGTCAAACACTTGAATTTCCTCCTGAGTGTAGATTTTCCCTTCTCGATACCATTGTCCAATCAGTTCTTTTTTTTGGTGTCCATGCTCAAAACAGGATTTCCTCTTTCCAGGTAAGACTGTTTTAACTGTTCAATCTTCTCAAACTGTTGATTCCCCTCTTGGATGTTCTCCTGTTGCCATTCTTTTCTGTGCTTTACGTTGACGATAGTTATGCTTTTTGAGCAGTTGGTCTACTACGGTTACACTAACCATTATTCCTTCTTCTTTTAGCAGTTGAGCAATAATTCTCCATAATTATCATTTCGTATAATTACTCGTTTCTCAGGTAAGGTGGAATTTCTTCTCAAATCCCCATTCCTCCGTCGCCTACATCTTAGTTGGGCTTGGCTGTAAATTTTGGGAATAAATGAGAAATTTAAAAGCAAAAGTCGAGTAAGTTCTCTATGTATACAAGAAAACTTCAGTTGTATTCTTCTTCAAAATGAGAATTGCTGTATTACAAGTTCTGAACTTGACAAAATAACCTCTTTAGTATCCACTTTTGCTCTTTAATTTTTCCTTAGTTGATAATAAAAAAGGTAATTCTAATAGTGATGATAGAATGGATTTACTCGACCGTTTCGAGCAAATCTTCCCAGATAGCCAGGTAGCTTACATTTCAGGCGATCGCGAATTTGTAGGCAAGGAGTGGTTAACTTATCTTCTGATTGAGCCTGCTATTTCGTTTCGATTAAGAATCAAAAAAAGCGATCGCATCGGCAAGGGAAAAAAACAATTGAGAGCGTCGATTATTTTCGCCAATTTAAAACCAGGTCAGACTCGAATTTTATCTGGTCGCCGTTGGGGAAAGGGGGCCGCTTAGTGCATATTTCTGCCTTGCGTTTGGATGACGGAGAATTGCTGATTATTATTACACCTGATGCGACGGCATCGGCTATTTCTGATTATGCACAGCGATGGGGAATTGAAACCGCGGAAGACGGTCGAAGGCAAGTTCTGGATTTAAAATCCAGAGAACCTTCGACTTTGCGAGCGAATCTTCAAGACTAGAGGGTTTTGTCTAGAATCAACTCATTTTACTGATGCACAAAGATTGAGCAAATTGTTAGCGAAGAATGTCGATTGCTTTGTGTTGGGCAATTAAGACAGGAGAGTGGCTACATCAACATCAACCAATTCAAGTTAAAAAACATGGTCGTAAAGCAAAAAGTGTTTTTCGTGTTAGGTTTGGATCATTTACGTTCGATTGTCATCGATTTAGATCTTAAATATGCTGAGTTTCTTAACTCACTGCAATTTTTGTCCTGTACTTAGGTCTTTGACTTACTCTCTTAAATTGAAGACTAGGATGAGATGAATCTTTTTGTTAAAGTTTGTATGCTTTGATAGCCTGTTTCCGAACTGATGCGGTGACACTCGATTTCATTTCTCAGTCAAAAGAACATCATCAAGTAAAACAGTTTCACCATTAGTAATTTCCTGTCGCACCATTTCCGCCATCCGATCCCATTGTTCGTCAGTTGTTGAGGTGAAAAGGGTTGACTATTTTTGCTCATCTTGCAATTCTTCAAGAAACCGAGATGCGATCGCATCTTGTTGTTCTGGTGTTAATTTTTCGATTTCGGCGTAGCGAAGCCATGCCGTTAAGCTTATCGCTTAGCGCAGTAGTTGAGTCATAAATATTGCAAGATTATTTAGCTTTTCAATTCTAGCTAAAACAAATTTATGAATTAGACTAAATTTTGAAAAAGGCTGTCTGTCTTAGTTTTGTCTGAAGGGCGATCGCGCCAATTAACTCCAAGACGAAGGTATGGAATACGACGCTTCTTTATACTATGCGGTAGGCGATCGCTTATCTGAAATATTTAACTCATATCTCCATTGAGTAACAGGTTGATCCCAAGCCTCTTCCCATTTCTGTGGAAAAAGTTGCTTTGCTTGTTTACCCATTTGCCAGCCACGCTGAATAGTATCTAGCAAAAATGGAATTTCTTCTGGATTTAACAAAGTAGTTGTGACTAAAACATTAGAAATTAACATTGTCGCTAAGGGATAGGGAAATTGAGCGAGATGAAAGGCTTGCAATCCCATTTCTTCTATCGTGGAAGTTCCAAAGCCTGTAATAATGTGCCAAATATCGTGAGTTTGACCTAGGCGCGCCTCAACATAGCTTGCATCCGAGTCAATCTGTATGTATATATTTTGTTACCAATTACTTGTTTTGTCAAGATACATACTGTATGTACGTTAAATAAAAAATCATTGATGGAATCTAAACTCACAAAAGCAGAACAAACTATGCGTACCCGTCGTGCTATTATTGAGCGCGCTCGTTATTTATTTACTCATCAAGGCTATGCTGCTACAGGAACAGAAGAAATAATTGAGAACTTGGGTATTACTAGAGGGGCTTTGTATCATCAATTTCGTAATAAACAGGGAGTTTTTAAAGCAGTGGTTGCCGAAGCATTTGACGAGATGACTGCATACATCACAAGCAAAACCGAACCTCATACAGATACTTGGCAACAGTTAGTAGTTGGCTGTCATGCTTTTTTAGAAATTGCCCAACGTGAAGATATACAACGATTAATTTTTATTGAAGCTCCCACGGTATTAGAAGCTGAAGTGCTAGCAGAATATGACAAGTCTGGATTTGAAATTTTGCACAAGGCAATTATTGTTGTAACAAAAGAAGGAAAACTCAAAACTTTTGATACAGAGGGATTTGCTCATTTAGTAAATGGATCTCTCAATGAATTAGCAGCATGGATAGCACAAACAAAAGATCCAGAGAAACTAAAAATCGCTCAAGCTTTAATAGAAAATTTGTTAACTAAATATTCAACATCAAATTAGTGATTCAATTCGGATATTCTTTATATCTTGCCATTGCTCTTTACTTAACTTTTTTCGATCTACTTTTTTGATTATGTGGTGAAGTGCGATCGCCTATAGATTAATTTTGTGCGTTATATTGTAGAAAAGCTTGCACAAAACCCAAATAACTGCATATGGCTACTAATTTAGAAATTGACAATGAATTAATTCAAGAAGCATTAAAACTTGGCGGACATCGTACCAAACGTGCTGTGGTGGAAGCAGCCTTACAAGAATATGTGCAACGACGCAAGCAACTAAAAATTACTGAATTATTTGATACAATCGAATATGAGAATGACTATGACTATAAACAACAACGTCGTAAGTCATGAAAGTCATCGTTGATACTTCAGTTTGGTCATTAGCATTAAGAAGACAGTCGAAAACCAACGATTTAATAGTTAATAGACTTCGTGATTTAATTACTGATGGTCGAGTAGTTCTTCTCGGCGTAGTTAGACAAGAGATTCTTTCTGGTATCAAACACCAAGAACAGTTTGACAAGTTAAGAGATCGTCTTCGCGCTTTTCCCAATCTGACATTAGATGCAGAAGATTACGAATTAGCAGCAGACTATTTTAATATTTGTCGTCGTAATGCCGTTCAAGGAGCAAATACCGACTTTTTAATTTGTGCAACTGCAAATCGAAGAGATTACGAAATTTTTACAACAGATCAAGACTTTATCAATTTCAGCCAATATTTACCTATAGTTTTGACGCAACTATAACAATTGCTATTCTTTACTTGTTTCTTTTGATTATGCCTTTATTTGTCCAAGCTGTTCGCGCCAATTAACTCCAAGATGAAGGAATGGAATACGATGCCTCTTTATATTATGCGGATTGGCGATCGCTGTTGTTAAAATTATGTTTGAAATGCGATCGCTATTCTTTAACAGCCAAATTCAAATAAGATGAACTATAGTTTTACAGAAATTCACTTACAGGTAGAAAATTACAGTAGAGCAGGTAATAAGGAAGCGATCGTAGATTTATTAGAAAATTATTTACGATCCGATTTGGCAGTAGAAGAAAGGGCTTGGGCTTGGTGGAATTTAGTAGATAATCTTGCTTTATTGCGTCGTTGTAGTGATGCTGTTACTCAACAAGAGGACTATTTAAAGTGGGCAATTTCTTCTAACCTGGATTCTCAGTCTATCTTAAAAGTGATGAACGATGGAACTCAAGCATTGTGCTGGCTTCGACTAGATCGTCTTGATGACTGGATTAATATTTTCAACCGATTAATCGATCGTACTAAACCTAGTCAAGAAAATAGATTAGCTTGTTTCTATTACTTCAGAACAGCAGCACGACTCTTTAGCACTGCAACTCGATATCAATTAGCTGAAGATGCGATATCTCAACTAAAAAAATTAATATTAGAAGATGTTAACTGGGAGGAAAAAATCTGGGCAGAGATTGAGATAGCAGCAGTAGAATTAAATTTATTAGAAGCTAAAAATGATGTCGAGAGAACAACGCAACTGGTAGCAAAAATTAAAGAGCGAATAGAAACAATAGAAAAATTGCAACTGGTAAATCCTACAAAAATTCCAACTCTTTGGCATAATAATGCAGCACCATTGTTTCGGATAGGACTTTATTCAGAAGCCGAATTAATGTTCCGTAGAGCAATAGCTTTAAATTCTGACAATTGGTGTTCTTTAGTTTTTCTTGCTGCTTGTCTAACTAAAATGGGCAAATGTCCAGAAGAATCTAACAAATTGTTGGCTAGAGCAATGTCTTTAACCAATCAAAAAGATTACAAAGCTTTGCTTTCTCTTATCTATTAATCGTGCTGTTTTATTTTTGATCGAATACTAACTTGAATAACTCATAAGAGCGATCGCGTCAATCAACTCTAAGATGAAGGTATGGAATACGATGCTTATCTCTATTATGCGGATTTGCGATCGCGCGATCGTCTCATTTTTATGTCCGCAGAAGCGTACTAGGGATGTTACCCCTCGCCGTGCTTCCAGGAAAAGGTGCAGAACTCAATCGAGGTTTAGGTATCGCTCTCACAGGCGGTTTGGCTCTCTCTACTTTTTTAACTCCGACAGTAATTCCCGCAAGAGATGGGATTGTTACAAGATTTTCAACCTAGAAGAAGTGT
>JASJEI010000340.1 GCA_030064795.1 Pleurocapsa sp. MO_226.B13
TTTTTTAATTAACTTTAGATTACCTGTAATTAAGAACTTATGGCTAAAAGATCATTAGCTTTTTCATAGTAACTGCTAATTATTAGCGATTATATTATTGAGTCTCTTTATACATATTTTTTTAGTCTCTTGAGAATTTTTCGATCTAGTAGCTAATATCTCCACTAAACTTTTTAAGTTATTTAATTGTAAAACATGGAGTGTGTGGTTTGAGTAAAAAAAAGAAAAAACTCTCTCAACCATTCTTGAGGGTGAAAAAAGTGATCGAAGTGCCGATCCCTGAGATCGGCAAACAGAGTCAGCCTAACTCGTCCTTACTAACTAAGAAATTTTTGAGAAAATATTTCAATTAGTTCGGGACTATGATAGCTTTGACAATAAATCAAATCATAATTCTTCTCAATTAATTAACTGAAACAGCAGTAAAACTGTTATGCACCAGTGGTTTCACTTATTAGCTCAAGTCTCTAAACCAATCTTGTCTACGTTAGTTTATGCCGGAACTAGCAGTTTCTTAAACAGCATTCAGTCAGAACTCAAAAATCAGCAGAAGCAGCACACCAAGAGAATGCTCAACTCTGTGGGAATTAAAGAGCAACAACTCGGAGAAATTCAAGACTCGCTCCAAAATGTTATCTCAGCCATTGGCTTAGATGATTTTGACGAATTCAAAGGAAGCCTCCCACAGCAGCAATTAATTGCCCAACAACAAGATCTCTGGCAAATGGTTGCCACAGCGCAACAAACCACACTACGACAATTACCTGAAACCCACAAAAACCTAGAGCATTGGCCCCTGCGTTTATCGCCCGCACAACTACAAACAGCTTCTACTGCCGATGTTCCCCTACCACTGCGAATTTTTCTGCTCCCTCCCAAAGTTCCCTTTCAGGGATTTGAAAGAATTGGTCTAGAAACTCAAGAGATAGAACAAAAGTTGGCTCAAGGACTGCGAGAATTCTTAAGTCAAAACTATTCATCCCACTGTCAAGTTAGACCAACAGAATTCTTAGGCGGTGCTTGGCAGAGTCACAATTTTCACGGGGAAGCCAGTATCAAGATGCTGTTTGAGAAGCTCAGAGAACAGCCAACTTTGATTCTAGAGTCGGAAATTGAAGGGGATTATCTCAATTTACGGATAGCTTACTGGGATTTTGGACAAGATAAATATTGCTATGAAACTATTTTGAGGCTGTCTTACCGAGAGTTGCTTGAAGAGTCAGTAATAGCCCGTGCCTTGAAATGGAAAGATACTAGAGAGCGACTCCTGGCATTGGGTAAAAACCCCAAAGATATCGAGCGCCTGGGAGGTAAAAATGCACTCAATCTGGCAATTTGGCTAGAAGCAGAACAATTGCAGACTGCTGGTATTGACATCAAAGAGCTTACTTTTGACTACCAGATCGATCGAAAAGATTGGGAGACACTATGCCAATTTGTGACTATCTGCCAATGTCTCGTGACTGGTTGGGTAGCAGATTTTTATTATCTAGTTAACTATGACCTACCCCCTCACCTGCCACAGATTATTCCGCAGCTTACTAAACAAGAGCTATCTGAGCCAAAATCCCGACAAGCAGCCCTTCGCGTTACGGGAGCTATCTATCAAAGTGTTTTCTCTACTTTAGCTAACCAAAGAGCGGACGGTTTACATTTACTGGGGTTAAAACTCGCCCAGAGTCTCGCTCATCTACCCGATAAGTTGTTGGCAAGGGAGCAACTCTCCAACTCTTTTCAGATTTGGCTCAAACAGCGTCAATTATTCTCCATTGAAGGGAGGGAGGATTTAGCTAAAATCGAGCTGACTTTAACTCCAAAAGACCGAGAATACCTGGAAACCCTCAAAACCTGCCTATCAGAGCTTGAGGATGAATCGGGTTTGAAACAGGTACAAGAGCTTTTGAGAAAGCTTAACAACTGCAAAACACCAACTCCACATACTCAACTAACAAATTGTTCTCTCTTACATACTTTCACCCTAGGAGCGGGAAAAGCAACTCCCCTTGCCATTAGCCCTGACGGGGGAATCCTGATTAGTATTAGCGATCGCCGTACCATTGAACTACGTTCTTTCCAGCGCGGAGGAGGCAGACCAACTAATAGCAGTCTCAAACTGTCAGCCCATCAAGGAGAGATTTTAACTTTTACCCTCAGTCGCGACAGCAAGACTCTTGCCAGTAGCGATCGCACAGTCAACAGAAGCTATATTAAAATTTGGAATCTACAAACGGGAAATCTCCAGCGAACGCTTTTCGGTCATAAACAACCAATTCGTTCCCTCGCCATCGGTACTTACCACTCCCATAGCCCACGCCAATTCCTTGCCAGTGGCAGTCACAAGATCAAACTTTGGGATTTAGCAACGGGAGAGTCATTTCAGACTCTCTTTGGTCATAAGCAGTGGGTTTCTTGCCTAGCCATCAGCCCTGATGCTCGGATTCTGATTAGTGGCAGTGAAGACACAACCATCAGAATCTGGGATCTAACTACGGGAGATTTAATTTGTACTCTCAAAGGACATCAAGGTTGCGTTCGCTCTCTCACTATTAGTCCCGACGGACGAACTCTGATTAGTGGCAGCGATGACCAAACTATCAAGCTGTGGGATTTAAAGACGGGACAATTGCTTTACACCTTCATCGGTCATTCAGGGGCAGTTCGAGCTTTAACTATCTGTACTAAGAGCCAGCACCTGATCAGTGGCAGTGAGGACAAGACGATTAAAATGTGGCATCTTCAGACAAAAAACTTACTGCGGACGCTTACCGGTCATGCAGCACCAGTCAAGGCGATCGCCATTAGTCCCGACGGACAAACTTTAGCCAGTGGCAGTAGCGATCGGACGATTAAGATTTGGCAAGCCAGGCAAGAGTTGTTGCCTTCTTAGTTAGATATTGGTTGAGGCACTTGGTGTTCCTCTCCCACAGTATTGACAATACCCATCAAACGCAGACTCAACTGCCAATCAGACAATCCTTGATTGTTATAATTAATCGCGATCGAAGCTGCTGGGCGATTAATTCGGACGTGGTTAACATACTCATCGGCATTTAAAGCTTGTTGTAAACGACGGGCAAAATCAGCGTCAATTGCTAACTGGGGCATTTTCAAGCGAACTCGTCCAGGAACAGCATGAGCAATTGTATAGCCTTGGAGATCGATCTCCGATGCTCCCATCTCTTCCCCAGTCGAATTAGAATTATGAGAATTATGAGAATTATGAGAATTATGAGAATTATTGCTCTCGGTTAGTGCTAATGGTTGTTCTTTTTTTAGTTGGATAAAGACTTGACGAGCCAAACTTGCCACTAACAAGTTGACTAGTAAGGCGTTTGCTCCTCGCAGTTGAAATCGGCTGGTAACGAATACTCCAATTACTACTGGGAGAATCATTTCGAGCTCTCCATGTTCTTTAAAAAATGCGGAAATCTGAGTGGTTGCATCTTCTGGAGAAAGGTTACTGAGATTATCGGTTGCAGTTGTAGTTGTCATGGAATAATTTACTTTTACGCTATAGATTCAAGAAAAATATGCTTGGGGTAAATAAAAGTTTCAAAAGGCTTATTTGCTATTAGCGACAAAAATTTGCTTGGCTCGATATCCTGTGGGTTCTAGAGCTTTAATTAAGGATTCAACACTAACCTCTAGCTCCGCAGCGATCGCCAATGTAACTTTTTTTTGGGACAAATTGACTTTCACTTTGTTGACTCCTGCAACTTTTTGTAATGCTTCTCTGACTGTTTGAGCGCACATCTCGCAGTGAAGCTCCTCAACCTGTAATTGAATTTCTTTAGTTGGCGATCGCTTAAAAAACCAATTCATAATTAATGTTGCTCAGTTGTCATAGTTGATGATTCTTCCGACTTTGCTTCTTTGCAATTGTGAAAAATTACAGCAGATTTAAACCCCGCTTTTGAAGTTGATGCTACCGTGTCACCTAAAGCCTGATTGCTGTGAATTCGCGCTTTGATGGGCTTTTTTTGGTAAATGGGGCGAACCAGGATGCTCTCGATCTACCCATTCATAGAATTCTGTAGTATGTGGATCGCAAGAAGTGCAGCCATGACACTTCTCAGAAGTCGGCAATTTGCGTACTCTTCCTTTACGGATTAATTTGTTGAGCATTTGTCTGAGAGCATCTCCATCTATCTGAAAGTGCAACTCCATTTCTGCTAGAGAAGCACAATGAGAGTCGAATACAAAGTCTTGTAGTTCTTTAAGAATCATTATTAGTAACTATGACAATAAAGCATACATTTAAATTAATGTCATTAACTTTCAATTTAGAAATATTTTTTGCCGAGATCGAGTGCTAACAAGCAAAAGTTTTTCTAAGCTTTTATCTTAGGATAAAATCAAAAAATTCTTAACTTATAGCTAATATTTAGCATTTAATAATATGAGTAATTTATCAGGCTTCACTCACAAATGACAAAAATGTTAATAAAGGCTTAATCTTGTCTTCTTTTAAGATATTAATTAATACAAATATACTAAAAAGAGAATTACTGCCGATTATTATATTCCTTTACTTAAATAACAGTGACAGTCTGGTTTTTCAATTAGAGATTGGGCTAAAGAATTAAGAGTAGTTGCTGCCAATAAACCACCACCACAAGAACCAGCTATGGTAATAAAAGGAACGTCAGAACTCATTAGTAACCGTTTCGCTGCTGGTGCATGACTAAAACCGATAGGCATCCCAATAATTAAAGCAGGATGTAGTAAATCTTCTGCGATCGCCCGACAAACTGCAATTAATACGGTCGGAGCATAACCAACAACTAAAATACAGCCATCAGTTAGCTGCTGCAAATCTGTTTGCCAAGATTGAGAACGCCAAAACTCTTGTTCGGCTTCTGCTGCATCGGTAAGATGAGGATTATCGATTAATGTTGTCATCTGACAGCCGAGATGAGCCAGTCGAGGGCGATCGCAAGCAGCGACAATAGCGGGAACATCACCAACAACCTGACAACCAGATTTAAGTGCTTCTCTGGCAGCAGCAATTGCACCCGAACCCACTCGCACAAAATTAACTAAGCTCACATCACCAGAGGCTAATACCAGTTGAGAAAGTAAGTCTGCTTCAATTTCCGATCGCTCTGATAAATCGGGTAACAAAAGCTTTAAAGATTCTGTAAAAGATTCGGGGTGAGAGGGGGTAGCTGCATCGAGAGCATCCCAAAAGGCTGTGGTTTCTGAATGTTGGAGTTTGGCGATCGCATCTTTTCTAACGGTTTGACAAAGGGTATCCCGTCCTAATAACCCTTCTAAAGCAGATGCGGTTTGTCGCAGTTTAGCAATTTGTTCGATAATACTGCGATATTGCTGCTGAAGTTGAGGGATTAGAGTATCGGTTTCTGAGGGCAAGGTTTCAGTTGATAGTAATTTGCGAATATGTTCTAGTTGAAACCCTTGTTGTTTGAGAGCAACTATTTGTTGCAGTTGTTGCACATGACTTTCTGCGTACAGGCGATAGTTACTTGGCGATCGCGCTGCTTCTGGTAATAGTCCAATCTGATGATAGTAACGTACCATGCGTGGAGTCAGACCGTTACCTATTTTTTCCGTAAGTTGTTTGATTGTTAAGTATTGATTCGTCATGGTTGACCTTAACATTAATGTCAAAGTGTAGTTTAAGAGAGTCGTCAACACCGCGATTGGATATACCGACGGTCAAATTAATAACAGCGATGACTCAACTTACTTTTGGGAGAATTTTACACAAATATGGCGAGGCTTACGCAGCAGCTATCTGTGGCATTTTAGTTTTTTTTGGTTGGCTTTGCCTGAATTTCAACTGGATCGGTTTTGCTTTATTAATTTTGACCGCAGCTTATGTGATTGGCGGTTATGAAAGCACCAAAGAAGGACTGACTACCCTCTGGGAAGAAAAAGAGCTAGATGTAGATTTATTGATGATCGTAGCAGCTTTAGGGGCTGCTGGTTTGGGTTTATGGCGACGGGAATATTATTTGATTATCGATGGTGCAATTTTAATTCTCATTTTTGCCATTAGCGGTGCTTTAGAAAGTTTTGCCATGGAGCGCACCGAGCGCAATATTCGCTCTTTGATGGCTGTTACTCCCGATACGGCTAGGGTAATTCAAAATGATCGAGCTAAGGAAATAGCGATCGCCCAATTACAAGTGGGAGATGTAATTTTAGTCAAGCCTGGGGAAACTATCCCTACTGATGGCATTGTTTTAGAAGGACAATCTACGGTTAATCAAGCTCCCATTACGGGAGAATCAATTCCTGTAGATAAAGCTTTGGGAGATGAAGTTTTTGCCGGTACTCTTAATGGCAATGGCGTATTGCAACTTAGAGTTCACCAACCGCCAGAAAGTAGTCTAATTCAACGAGTGATTCGCCTTGTCGAACAGGCTCAAAACCAAGCTCCTCCCTCGCAGCAATTTGTAGAACGTTTTGAGCGAGGTTATGCCAAAGTAATCGTATTATTGGGCATAATTCTCGGAACTTTACCGCCTTTTATTTTAGGTTGGGATTGGGAAACGACTATTTATCGGATGCTGATCTTTTTAGTCGTAGCTTCTCCTTGTGCCTTGATGGCATCGATTATGCCAACTCTACTATCGGGTATTGCTTGTGGGGCGCGACAGGGAATTTTATTTAAAAATGGGGCGCAGTTAGAGAAAATTGGTCGGGTAAGAGCGATCGCTTTTGATAAAACTGGTACTCTCACCACAGGACAATTGGAAGTAACCGATATTATTCCCGCAGCCCAATATTCGATTGAGAAAGTTTTAGAGTTAGCTGCTGCGATCGAATCTGGTTCGGAACACCCCATCGGCGAAGCGATTATTCAAGCAGCCCAGCAAGCTAACTTATCCTGGCAAAACGTGACTAACATTCAAGCTAAAACAGGAAAAGGCATCATTGGAGAAGTAGCAGGAGAAAAGGTTACAGTAGGTAAAGCGATCTTTGATTCTCCTGAATTAAAGATCGCCAGTCATACCCTAGAAACCGCAGGTAAAACCGTTGTCTGGGTGAGTATAGCTGATGAAACGATTGGTCTTATTGCCGTTGCCGATACAGTCAAACCAGAAGCAGCAAGTGCGATCGCCAGTTTAAAACAACTGGGAATCGAAACCACAGCGATGCTTACAGGAGACAATCAACGTACAGCCCAAAGCGTAGCTCAAACTCTCCAACTCGATCGCATTGATGCCCAATTATTACCAGAAGACAAACTAACAATTATCAGACATTTACATCACAAGTACCAAAATGTGGCAATGGTAGGAGATGGCATTAATGACGCTCCTGCTTTAGCTGCTGCGACTGTTGGCGTCGCTATGGGAGTGACTGGTACCGATGTCGCTTTAGAGAGTGCAGATATTATTTTAATGTCCGATAACTTAGGTAAACTATCCCAGGCAATTAAACTAGGTCGTCGTGCTAATCGCATTATTAAACAAAATATCACTTTTGCTATCTTTTTTATCTGCCTGCTATTATTAGCTAATTTATTCGGCAGTATTAATTTACCCTTAGGTGTAATCGGACATGAAGGTTCGACCTTATTGGTAACACTGAATGGCTTGCGATTACTGAAGTGAAAGCATTAGCTAAATTCTATCTATTGCCAATAATTGCAAGTAATTTTGTTGCCAATGATTACAAGTAAATCTGTTATGCTAAAGTGTATAACACTTAAATTGCACTGTTAATATAAATATTGTAATAAATATTTTCAATAATTAGTTTTATTTACTATATCTATTGCGAATAAATCCTAATAACTGTGATAAGTTAAACGAGTAGGTAAAGATTTCACCAATCTTACTTAACTTACTTACCGTAATATGCAGTAACTGAAATCACCTTCCTCTTACAACAGTGTATTTAGTTATTCGCTCCATTCATATCAGGAGTAATTAAAGATGAAATACAATCAAGTCCTAGAATGGCAACAGGGAAAAATGGTTACCCTCAGCACTCATTTAGCCAAGCCTAGTCCATTTTATTTTGGCTATGACATTGAAGACAATTTTATAAAAATTCTCAGCAATTATGAGTGCGACCAAATCTTTTTCTTTACCGAGCCTCATCTATTTGAGTTATTCGGTAAAAGTCTATACGAAAAAATTAGTCAGCATGTTCCTTGTCGCCTCGAATTTGTGCCTTCTGGGGAAAAATGTAAATACTTTTCTGTCTTAGAAGATACCTGCGAGGAACTAATTGACAAAGGAGCATCGAAAAAATCCCTCTTGTTAGCCTTTGGTGGCGGCGTTGTGGGTAATTTAGTTGGGTTAGCGGCTGGCTTAATTTACCGAGGTATTCGCTATATTGAAATCCCTACCACGATGATGGCTCAAACCGACAGCACCTTGAGCAATAAACAAGCTGTCAATGGCAAAACAGGCAAAAATCACTTTGGCTTGTATCATGCCCCCATATTTGTTTGGACAGATACTAAGTATCTTACAACCGAACCTGCTTGTGGTCGGCGTAGTGGCATCATTGAGGGGGTTAAAAATGGCTTTATTTCCGATCCCGACTTTTTGACTTACCTAGAAGGAGTTCTCAATCCTGAAGTTGAGTTTACCGACGAGCAATTAACCGATCTTGCTTACAAAATTATTCTCTCTAAACTAGAGATCCTCAAACGAGATCCTGGTGAAAGAGATTACGGTATTATTCTGGAGTATGGACATACTTTTGGACATGGGATTGAATGGCTCAAACAAGGCAAAATGTCTCACGGGGAATCAGTTTCCTTTGGCATGAAAATTGCGGCTGAACTTGCCCAAGAACTGGGTTTAATTTCCCAGCAGGATGTGGAACGCCATTATTATGTTATTGAAGAAAAACTGGGCTTTGATAATCCGTTTCCACCAGAAATCACTGCCGAAAAACTAATGGCAGCAATGATTGGTGACAACAAAAAAACGGGACGAGATTCGCGGTTTGTCATTCTCGATAAAATCGGCAGATGCTATAACCCCGAAGGAGACTGGTTAGCTACAGTCGATCCAGAATTGGTGAGAAGAATTGTCGAGTCTTTTATCGAAAAATACGCCAAAAGAAGAAGTGCTCAGACCTACGGTGTGATTGCAGTTAGTTAGAGAACTTAACAATCCTCTTTGCGTGTGTAAGTCTTGACCACTTCTGGTAAATGAATCAGGCTTATCTTGGCTCTGGCAAGCTGAGATAAGCTTGGATTCCTAAGTTTAATCTTAACTAAGAATCAAATTTTTTCGCTTCAAGTTTATTCTTCTTAGTACTTTTGGTCATTAGTTATTAGTCATTAGACATTAGACTATCTATTTCTCTTCTACTGGGAGAGAACAGACTTTTCTGGGCTTTTACAAAGAATTCAGTCTAAAATCGTGAAAATATCAGTTAAATCTCCTAAAAATCGGGCGATGATGCGGCTCGATCGCGAGCTTAACCTACAAATTGTCATTGGTGTCACTTTGATGGCAGTTTTAGGTTCGAGTAGTATTGGTCCAGTTTTGCCTTCCCTAGCACAAGAACTGAACATTGCCCCCGAACAAATTGGACTGGTAATTACCGCCTTTGTCATTCCCATCGCCATTGGAACTCCCATATCTGGAGTTTTAGCCGATCGCTTTGGCAGAAAACAGATCTTAGTACCTGCCTTAATTTTATTTGCGATCGCGGGGATAGTTTGTGCTTTGGCACCGAATTTTCGCACCTTGTTGGAATGGCGTTTTGTCCAAGGGATTGGTGCGGCACCTTTAGAATCTTTGGCACTTACCTTAATCAGTGATTTGTATCGGGGAAAAAAACTTACCTCAGCAATGGCATTTAACGGTAGTGCGATCGGTATTAGTTTAGCTGTATATCCGTTAATTAGTGGCGGATTGGCTACTCTGGGTTGGCGTTATCCGTTCCTACTGTCATTAGCAGCAATTCCTATTGCCCTATTGGTCTTATTTGTCCTGAAGCTTCCCCCATTAACCCAGCAGTCAGAGTTTAATTTTAGAGTCTACTTACGCAACATTTACCAAAGTATCCATCATCGCCAAGTAATCGGACTGCTGTTTGCCGTCCTGGCATTATTTATGCTCTTGTTTGGAGCATACTTTACCTATATTCCCATCTTGGCAGGCAATGATTTAGCAGCTTCCCATCTAACTATTGGTATGCTTCAGGCGAGTATGGCATTGTCTCTGGCTTTTGTCTCTTCCCAACTAGGACTATTTGCCAAAAAACTTTCAGAACTTGCCCTAATTAAAGTCTCCTTTATTCTCTATGCCCTGGCTTTAATTATCACTCCATCCCTTAATAATGTCTGGCTGTTGTTGATTCCCAGTTTGTTATTTGGTGCCGCCCACGGGATGGTATTCCCAGCAACTCAAGCACTCTTAGGCGGATTAGCACCCCAAGCATATCGAGGCGGTTTTATGGCAGTCAACGCCACAATTTTAGCTTTAGGACAAGCGTTGGGACCAATTTTGGCAGGATTGGCTTTTGGAGTAGGAGGGATGACAGGGGTTTTTTACGGTAGTGCGACTTTTTCTCTAGCAACACTAATATTACTAAGCCAACTTTTGAGTAGAACCAATAAATAAATTAAGTCGTAAGTAAGTAGCTGGGTGTAATTAAGTACAAAATAAGCTTTTCTCCAATACCCCACTACTCCACTACCCCTAATACCTCATCTCATTTTTAAATTAATTAAGCCTACCTACTTAACAACGTTCATCCGTGGACAAACAATTAACCATCAACATTCAACATTCACCGAGGAGTAAGATATATGCAAAGAAAAATTGGTGTAACTACCTGGATCTTCGGCAACACAGATTTAGTAACTCTTGCCGAAATGATCGCTCAAATCGGACTTGATGGCGTAGAACTTTATGCAGATATCGATCGCCAAGCTGCTAAAGAGATCAAACAAATTTTCGCCGACCAAGGATTAGAGATCTTTTCCCTCACTCCAGGTAATGTGGATTTAGCTAGCAGTGACTTGAATTTAAGACAAGATGCGATCGATTACTATAAAAGGCTAATTGACTACGGTGCCGAACTCGGTCAACCGATTATTACCTGTCACGAATATATTCAAAATCAAATGGGTAGTACCTATTCAGGTTCGCTAGAAATTCTGGTTCGATCCTGTCAAGAAATTGCTACTCACGCTCAATTCGCTAAGATTCAGTTGGGTTTTGAACCCCTCAATCGTTATTTATGTCGCTTCATTCTCAATAGTCAAGATGTTCTTGCTCTTCTGGCAGAAATTGATGCCGTCAACATGACCGTTATTTTGGATGCTTTTCACATGAATTTAGAGGAAGACGATCCAGTTAAAGCAATCCTCAGATGTCAAGATAAACTCAGTATTTATCAAGTTGCCGATTCCAATCGTCAAGGCATTGGAATGGGTCATGCTAACTTTGAAGCACAATTAGCTGCTCTTGACCAAATTAAATACACTAACCCAATTATCATCGAATGTGCCTATCCCCGTCAGATACCAGGCTCTTCTATTGATGGCAGTTTAGAGCAAATCCAAGCCTACGTCACAGCCAGTAAAAATTGGTTAGCTAGTCACCAAACAGTATTAATTTAAAGCGATCGCATCTCAGCCATCAGTTTTTTTTACAACCCGCTACTTGCTTGTACAGACGCGACGGGGCTTATAAATTCTTGAGGAAACCTCAAGAAACAGCCCCTCATATATCGCGTCTCTACTGCTACTTACTACATTATTGAGGAGAAAATTATGAACCCCACTTATCCCGATCTTAAAGAAAAGCACGTTTTAATTACAGGTGGTAGTAATGGAATTGGCAAAGCATTAACCAGAGCCTTTGCTCGACAAGGTGCTGAGGTGACAATCCTCGATCGCGATTATCAAAAAGGATTGCTCGTTGTCGATGAATGCCAGCAATTTGGGGGCAAAGTAAATCTCTACACGGTAGATTTAACCAATACTTCAGCCCTGACTAAAACCTTAGCCAAAATTAAACAGGAAAGACCTGTAGTAGAGGTATTAATTAACAATGCGGGATACGACCCCAGATATCCCCTACTAGAAATGTCCGAACAGCAGTGGAACGATTTGTTTCAACTCAATGTAGTGCATTATTTTGTCACCTGTCGGGAACTGTTACCAGACATGATCGAAGCTGGTGGAGGCAGTATTATTATGACCAGTTCTCATGTTGTCTGGGTAGCTAAACCAGAGATGATTGCCTATAACTCCACTAAAGCAGCAATCATTGGTATGGTTCGCAGTTTGGCACAAGCGGTAGGAAAACATCATATTCGGGTAAATGCAGTTGCTCCTGGTTGGATTATGACGGAAAGACAACTCAGTCAATGGATTACTCCCGAAGCTAAACACAAGAATCTACACGAACAACAAGCAATTCCCATCGAACTGACTCCCGATGACTTGACTGGAACTTATTTATTTCTCGCTTCCAATACATCTAGAGCCATAACTCGTCAGACATTGGTAGTAGACGGAGGATTTGCTCAAACTTAAGCTTTACTTACAAAAAGTTAATTTCACGTTCTCGATCTAATTTGCTCCTTAAATGATCGACCAGGTAAATGTGCTGGTAACACTAATAAAGCAACAAATACCAAAAAAGCCAAGCTAGATAATGTTTCTAGCAATGCCACCTGCTGAATTTTAGCCGTACAATACCAGTTCTTTTGCCATAAAAATAGGGTAAATTTTGTAAATTTTATCAAGGCTACTCCAAATGCCGAGGCAGTGATAGGTGATAGCCATCCAGTCAACCACAGGATTAAGGCGATCGCACTGGAGCGGCTCCACCCTAATTACTCAATGGATTATGCATGAGCATGGACGTAGTGGCGAGTCTGATACTCAAGTAAAGATGACATTAAATGAGAAATATCTTCGTTTAGATTCCATTTCTGAGCTAAAGGTTCTAAGTTATCAATACTAACCACCGAAGAGGTAAAGGAAGAAGAAGACATTGTGGTCATGGCAGTAGAAAACACAGTTATTGTTAATACTATTAGGGAGATGACAATATCTTTCCTTCTGCCTTCTGCCTTCTATTCCTCCATCGCCGTTGTTTCGCCAGTTCGGTTAGCTGCCATATTCCCGATTTCGCGATCGATAAAGAAGATTCCCTGTCCTTCCGTGCCGATCGGTTTAATTTTGTCGAGGATACTTTTAAATAAAAATTCTTCAAACTATTGCGGATGGCAAAAGCTTGGGTAGCAAAAGCTGCACCATGAGATTTTCGACAACGGGTACAATGACAGTTGAATACCATTTCGAGTATGGAGATTACTTCAAATTCGATTGAATTACAAACACAACTACCTCGAAGTTTCATGAATATTTGACCAAATTAGTATCTCTTTGCTTTTACCTCATATTTACAGTAACAACTGCAAATTTAGAGTTAATTTCTAAACTCTTTAGCTTCTTACCCAGGAGATAAATGGGCTGGTAACACTGATAAAGCGACAAATACCAAAAAAGCAAAGCTGGATAATGTTTCTAGTAATGCCACCTGTTGAATTTTAGCCGTACAATACCAGTTCTTTTGCCACAAAATTAGGATAAATTTTATCAAGGCTACTCCAAATGCCAAGGCAGTGATAGGTGATAACCATCCAGTCAACCACAGGATTAAGGCGATCGCAGTTGCCATGCCATGAAAGACAATAGCTGGAATAATCGAAGCAGTTTTAGTTTTGCGTAGTTTAACGGTAAAAATGGCACTAGAGAAGAATAAAGTATTAAGTATCCAAAGAGCGATCGCAACTTGGGAAAGCATATTAAGAGTTACTGTATAAGCTAACGGGGCGGAAAGACAAACAGCAGCAAATGTCACCAGTTCATTTCGTCTCGATTTTTGTTGACGCTGCCAAACTGAAACCAGATCGAAGATTAAAGCTGCGATCGCACCAGAATAAATTAATAATAGAGGCAATTTATTAGAACTTTGCCACAATAACCAAAGAGCGATCGCAACTGCTACCCCACCATAAAGACTTGCCCAGAGTAATAATCGAGGTTTAAGACTTTTACGCTGTTTAATTTGCCATACTAGGGGATGTTCCGCCTGAAAACCACAAAAACCACAGATTAAAGCCAGGGTTGTCCCCCAAGTCCAGTGTTGGGCAGCAGCAGCCCCCGTCAGAAATGATACGATGAGCATCACATAAACCCCATGTTCTGGGGAAAACATCGGACGATACCACTGGGAGGATTTTAGGGAATGGGAAGGTGTTGCGATCGATGTCATCGGTTAATACCTCCTTTAAGATACAGATGATAAGGTGAGGATAAAAGCCAGGTTCGATTTAGCTTCCAGGGCATGGGGTGCATTGGCTGGCATGAAGATAAATACCCCTGGTTCTAAGGGAATTGTCTCGCCGTTCAAGGTGAGTATTCCCGTACCATCGAGCGCGTGAATAGTGGCGTTGCGGGTAGAAGTGTGTTCCGAAATTTCAGTATTAGCTGCCAGACAGAAAAGACTGTACTGACAAGTATTATCTTTATACAAGAGTTTGTTTAAAATTCCCGCTTCGGGATATTCTAAATGCTCTTGTAACTGGATAACTGGAACTTGAGGCGAAAGTAACGTAGTTGTCATGATGGGCTTCTTCCATTTTTATCGTGTTTACGATTCAACCATCCTGCCAGAAAAGCTAAAGCGAACATCCCCAACAGGGCAAAGCCAAGTAGCAACTTCCCTCCAGTAAAGATACCTGCACCTAAAGCTACAATGGGAGGTGTAGAAATTACAATGCCTAGAATCAACGCTGGGAGAAATTTACGCCATTGCATTTGAGTCAGCCCGACGGCGTAACAGACAAAATCAAATAGTCCTGTCATCAAAAATCCAGCTACAAGGAAAGTATTATTCTCTAGATAGTTAGAAGCAAAAGAATCAACTTGACCCATAAATCTTTGACCGACTAGCCTTTGTACGATCCCTCGACCGTAACGTTTGGCAAGGTAAAAATTCCCCGAACAGGCAGCAAAATCGGCGATCGCGATGATTGCGATTCCTTGCCAAAAGCCAAATAAAGTACCTGCTAACACTGAGTAAGCGGTACTGGGAATAGCGGGAATTACAATGCTTACCGAGCGCAGCAACAACAAGGAAAAAGGTGCCCAGATTCCCAATCGATCGACATTGGCACGGATTTGCTCGATTCCCACTTGTTTGACCAAGGCGATCGCCAACACCACCACAATTCCCAGACCAAATAGTCCCAAAATATCCAACCATCTCTTAGGTTGTTTAGGAGATTTGGTTGACTTGGGAGAAGGTTGAGCCACTAAATTTATTGTCTCGGTATCGGGTGGATAGTAGAGCTCGTCTTTAAGAATCCAGCCAGTTTCTTGTTGTATGTAAGCATGGGTGCTGAGACCAAGCTGTTTTGCCGATCGCGCAACGGCTTTATAATCAAGCCCCAAGAGGTCACAAAGTTCGCGCTGACGGATTCCAGTTCTACTTGACATGGATTGTGGATATGGTTTATGGGAATACTTTAGCATGTTAATTAATAAAGTTTTTTAATAGTTTGCAAGTTAATTAATAAAAATCACCATTATTGCATTAGCAATCGCAATTATTTTATTATTGTTAACGTCAAAATTATTGACATTAATTTGCAAAAAACTTAAGAATTATTCAAAAATCCAATCTGTTAAATGAATAGCAACAAATCAATAGAATTATTTTTAGCTTTAGGTGCAGCTACCACTTTTAGTTTCTTAGGTAGCTTGACTGTTAATGCTGAAATAGAAAGCAGTATGACTCCAGCTAATTTCGATCTTTTAGCTCAGGGAGGCGAAGGAGGCGAAGGAGGCGAAGGAGGCGAAGCTGGGGAACTAAGCCCTGGAGAACAAGCCAACGCCGATCCAAATGCAAAGTAATGTTATGCCTTTATTAACAGCTGTACCTGAAAGTGGTATGAATACTGTTATTGTCGGTCACGACGATATTTTTGAAGCAGCAACTGGTATTTATCCAGACCCAATGGGTATTGCTTATATCCTTAAGCCTGATGGTCAAGGAAGTTTTGAGATTATTGCCAATATGTTGCCGGAAGATTGGTTACAGTTGTAATTTACATATCAAAGATGCTCGCTGTTTGAGTTAACTCTTGAAAGCTCCGATCTCACGTGGCTAAATTAGCTGCAATAAGATGTGAATTGTGAACTACCTGCGATAAATCGCGAGCTTCTAGCTTCCCTGAGATGTACTCTCAATCGGGGATTGCCTCAAAACAGACTTACGTCCGCTTTTTGGTCTTACATCCCCTTTCCATGGATTGAGGAGAGAGTTTGCCTGGATATTTTTACCTTGCTTAAGATTCTAGAGATTTTTGGGCGCAGAGGACAATGTAGCCCAGATCGCTATTATAGCGGTTGAACACTTGTCGCATCGATAGAATACGCTGGCGGAGGATTGGTTTGGTCAGCATATTCCAGCCCATAGTGAGCAGGGTAGAAAAACCCTCTTCTCGAACAATAAAACGAGGATTAAGCAGATTCATCGAGCCAGTTTGATGATGCTCCACTTTTAGTCCCGCTTGTTGGCAGGCTGCGATCCATTCTTCAGCAGAGAGCGGATTAGCATTAACCCTAATTGTGGCTGCTAAGTCTCGACGAATCGTAGCAGTGTTAGCACCATCCACTAACAGTTCGTGACTCAGAAATAGACCATTAGGCTTAAGGCGATCGCCAATTCCCTTCAGGATCTTAGTTTTACCTGGAGCAGATTGCATGGTGAGAATGGCTTCTGCCAGCACGTAATCAAACTGTTCGGTGAGGTTTTCTAAGTGAAAAATGTCCCCTTCAACGATCTCCACGCGATCGCTCAAACCAGCAGCTTTGACATTAGCACAAGCCCGAACGACGCTATCAGGATTTTTTTCAATGCCAACTAATCGAACACCATAGCGTTGAGCTAGAGTAATGGCACTGTAGCCGAAACTAGCTGCCAGTTCTAGAACCGTTGACCCAGGTTGGAAATCAGCCCAAGCAAAGAGCTTTTCTGTAGCAGTACGACCACCAGGACGTAAAGTTTGTTTACCAGCAGCAGCCAGCACTTGATGACCTGGAGCAGTCTTGAAATTAGTCTGAGTTGGCATCATGGCGATCGCCTCAAAAATCCGCTATATTTTGGTAATGAAAACCGCTAAACGTGGTTTGTGGTCTTAGTTGTCTGCTGTCCGCGATCGCGATCGCCAGTAATTTTCCGAGGACTCCGAGATAGCTTAAAGAGGAAAATTGTGACTGTCATAATTACCACTCCAGCGATAATCCAAGCTAGAGAAGAACCTGGATGTTGAGGTAAGGTAGCAATTTGATAGAACATGACTGCTACCCAGTAACCCAAACCAGTCGTCCAACCAGCAACCAATAGCGTCCAACCTAAATTGGTTTCGCGGTAAACTGCACCAGTCGCAGCAACACAGGGAAAGTACATCAGTACGAATAGGAGATAAGCGAATGCTCCAACCTTGCTATCAAATCTTTTAGACATCTGCCCAAAAGTACCTAATGCTACTTCTTGTTCTTCGGCAACAACTTCTTGGTCTTGGACATCGCCGATATTTAAGCCCACAGGATCGAGTAATTGATTGCCCAGATCGGCTAAATTAGCTGGAATACTGGCAAAAGCTTCACTAATGCCATCCCAAAAATCAAAACCGTCTTCTTCTGCTACCTCTCCTGATTCTTCTAGTGCTAACTGACCGTAAAGAGAATCGAGAGAACCAACCATGGCTTCTTTGGCAAATACCCCTGTAAAAATGCCTACAGTGGCGGGCCAATTTTCCTGAGTAACGCCCATTGGGGCAAATAAGGGGGTAACAGATTGACTAGTGGCTGCGAGAATTGAATCTTTGCTGTCTTGTGTGCCAAACGAGCCATCTGTACCGACGGAGTTTAATAAACTCAAAATCATCACCATCAAGATAATGATCTTACCTGCTTTGAGCATAAACGCCCTCAGTCTATCCCAAGCGCGGATGGCGATGCCTTTAGGTTTGGGAATGTGATAGGGCGGTAACTCCATAACGAAGGGCGACGCTTCTCCTTGCATGATCGTGTTTTTCATCACCAACCCTGTAAAGATGGCAGCACCAATACCGATTAAATACAGCCCAAACACTAGATTTTGACCGTTACGGGGGAAGAAAGCAGCAGCAAACAGCGCGTATACAGGCAATCTCGCCCCACAAGACATAAACGGGTTCATCATGATCGTCATCAAGCGATCGCGTCTATTTTCGAGAGTCCGAGTCGCCATAATTGCGGGTACGTTGCAGCCAAAACCCACCAGCATCGGCACAAAGGATTTACCAGGTAATCCCACCAAGCGCATTAATTTATCCATCACAAAAGCTGCCCTTGCCATATAGCCAGAGTCTTCGAGAATCGAGAGAATGACAAACAGTAAGCCGATTTGGGGAATAAACGTCGCTACCGTTTGAATACCACCGCCTATAGAAGTGATAAACCCGATGAACCATCCTGGGGCATTGAGAGACTCCAACCAAGCTTGAGGGGCATCCACAAAGACAGTACCGACAGAAATATCGAAGAAATCAATAAATGCACCACCGATATTAATGGCAATGAAAAACATCAGGTACATCACCACTAAAAACAGGGGAATACCAATCCAACGATTGAGAACAAATTGGTCGATTTTATCCGATCTGGTACTACTAATATTTCTTTTCTGTCTGACCGAACTCTGAATTAAGCTGCGAATAAAGCCATAGCGACTATCAGCGATTATAATATCGATATCTTCGTGTAATAACTGATGAATTTTACGACGATTTTCAACGACAATTTGGTCTAACTCTTTCCCTTTAAGTTCTGGGGCAACCCGATCCTCGTATTCCAGTAGTTTGAGAGCAAACCAACGAGTAGAAATCTTCTGATTGCGTCCTTTTTCTTGAACTAGAGGTTCAATTTGGCTCAGGGTATCTTCTATCACTGCGGGGTAAGCTACCATCGTAGGCAGATTGCCAGGATTATTAATCAATTCATTAATGCGACTTCTGAGGATGTCGATTCCTTCTCCCAAAAAGGCACTGATGGGAATCACAAAACACCCCAATCTTTGGGAAAGTTCTTCGGTATTAATCTCTAATTCTAGCTCCCGCGCCACATCGATCATGTTCAATGCTGCTACCATGGGGACGCGCATCTCCATAATCTGAGTAGTTAGATAGAGATTGCGTTCCAAATTAGAAGCATCAACGATATTAATAATTAAATCCGCTTCCCCAGACAAGAGATAATCTCGCGCAATCAACTCATCTAGTCCCGTACTTTCGTCTTCGGCATCTAGAGAATACACCCCTGGCAAATCGACAACGGTAACTTCCACATCGTCATATTTATATTGACCTTCCTTGCGATCGACCGTTACCCCCGGCCAATTCCCCGTACGCTGATTAGCACCAGTGAGATCGTTAAAGAGAGTGGTTTTTCCACAATTAGGATTGCCAATTAAAGCGATTGTTTGTTTTTTCATCTTAGTAATTAATAATTAGTTTTTAGTAATTAATAATTAGTTTTTAGTCATTTGTTATTAACACAAAGGACAAAAGACGAAGAACAAATGACAAACCATTGAGGACAAAGAACAGAAAATTATTCCCTATAATTCCTCAACTACTAATGCAGCAGCCTCATCCTTACGCAAACTCAATTTAAAGCCTCGCACGAGAATTTCTACTGGATCTCCTAGAGGGGCAACGCGGGTGACAGTAAATTCCGTACCAGGAGTTAAACCCATTGCCAATAACTTTCTCTTGTAGGCTTTCTTAGTTGGATCTTCGGTTGCCTCAAAACGAGCTACTTTTGCCTGTTGATTAACTTGTAAATCTTTTAAGGTAGTGGTACTACTTTCCATCTCATTAACCTCCTGAACTTCTACTAAATAATCAAACGGTTTGTCGGATACTAAAATTCGCTTTGCCATCCCCCCGTCGATCCCAATGCGAGTTTCCCCGATCGCCACCACTAAGTTACCCGCTAGATTTTGCACCACCTCGATTTCCATCCCTGGTGCCAACCCCATCCCCACCAACCGATTAATCCCATCTTTGCTTTCATAGCCCGCAATCCACAGACGATCGCCTAATTGAGCTTTTGCCAGTGGCATTAGGGAGCGTTTTTGACGGTGTTTTTCCTGTTCTCCCTGGCGATCGCCTCCGCGATGTCGATAACGATGTTGTCCGTTGTTGCTATTTCCTGGTTTCATTTCCTTTACTCCCTCAATTTTCCGCACCTCTTCTTCCTTACTCTCCAGCAGCAAAAATTACCATGATTTGGTTAGCCATTCCCGCACTTAAGCCAATTTGCTGGTTTTGAATGCAGATAACTACAGAACCGCTCTTGGTTTTGCTAATAACTCGAACCTCCGAGCCTGTAGTTAAACCCCTCTTTCTCAGGCGATACATCATGCCTTTTCCGCTTGGAATTTGGGTAATTACAACGCGATCGCCAACCTGAGTATTTGACAAGGGAAATACTTGCTTCATCCTCAATTCGCTCTGGGCTAATTCTGATGACAATTTGGCTTTGTTTTCCCTTGCATCTAGCTTTTCGGAAGTTCCCCCAAAAAAGGTAAACTCCCATGCTTGACGTTTTCGGTGTCGTTTCTGGCGATTGCTAGGCTCGTCGTCCATTTTTTTGCTTTCTCAGTAATTCAAGCTTTAGTCGTAGTTAAGAGGATTTGAGGGCTGGGATTGACTACTCACGGTTACTATTGCAGCAATGTCGATTGGTTAAAACAATTTTCTGCTTATTAGGAATTTTTTTTATTTATTAATCCTAATTAACAAGTATCATAATTAAGTCGATCGATCTCTTCTCTTAATAGATGCTTAAGCTTTTGAGTGCTATCTAGGCAAAAAGACCGATCGGCATCTAACTTCAATTTCAGCTATTTATTTAAATCTGTTTTACAAGAAAAGAAAATTTCTTAATAAAAATTAGAATTATCAATAATTTATTACTAAAATTTCTTATTAGCAATAAATAGGTCTATTATTGTAAGTAACTGGCAGCTTTTTCTGCTTTGGCGATATTATCTTGAGCGGTAAATAACTGTTTGGCTTGTTGGAAATTAGAGCGTGCTGCTGTTGAGTCTTGCTTTTGAAGATGTACTAGACCCAAAAAATAGTAAGCATGAGCATAATTTGGCTCGATGGCGATCGCTTTATTTAAATCGACCAGTGCTAAATTTATTTTTCCTCGTTGATAGTAGAGCAGACCTCTATTACTGTAGGCTGGAGCGTATAGTGGATCTAGATCGATTGCTCTAGTATAATCAGCCAAAGCTAAATTTATTTCGCCCTGTTCGGCGTAGCGTATGGCTCTTTGATTATAGAAACTAGCATCAAAAGCAATTCTATTTGACACCTGCAACGAGGTTAAAGTTTGAGCTTGTACTAGACTACCGAGATTAAACGGGGTGGTAGCGTTAATTAGGGAAGTAGTTGCTAAAAAGACAAGCAAAAATTCGCTCTTCATTAAAATTTTGTGCTTTTTATATTAGTTTGACGTGTTTAAATATACGTTTACCAACATTGAAGTATGCACTAGAGCTAATTATCGCAGTCGGTTAATTAGTTAAGTAATGTAGAGACGTAGCACGCTACGCAATACTATTCGGATAAGTCTTATTTTCCTCTCCCCGTGCTACATGCGGCTAAAGCCTTTGTCTGCTTCCCCTGCTACATGCGGCTAAAGCCTTTGTCCTGCTTCCCCTGCTACATGCGGCTAAAGCCTTTGTCCTGCTTCCCCTGCTTGTCTCAACACATAACTTTGTTAACCGAACAGTATTGGTATGCTACGTCTCTAGAGTAGGGAGTGTTCTAACCAAGAGTGTATATTGCCATAGCCTACGGAATTGCAAATTATATAATATTGCGCCTTGTAGCTATGAAGGGATTGAAAAATTTGTATGATTAAAAATAATTTACACAACATGACTATCGCTCGGTTATCGCCATGATAGAGACAGCCAAAAGAATACTGGGTGGGTTTGGAACCCTCAGCGGTGCTACCTATCCTTTGAAAGCCCTAATTACCTTTGTTAGAAATCCTCAGTTACTTCAATATATTGCCATACCAATTTTGGTTAATATTGTGGTGGCGATCGCTTTATACAGTAGTCTGCTTTATTTTGGCTGGCAAATTGTCGATGAGGTACAAGCCGATTTAAATCTGTGGTTAAATCAATTAATTACTAATTTACCTCAATGGTTGGGGTTTTTAACCTATGCTGTTTCAGGTTTAATTGTAATTGTGCGTTTTATCTTAATAGTAATTCTTTTGATTGCTACGGGGTTTTTGTTAACTCAATTTGGAGTTTTATTGGGTGCGCCTTGGTACGGTCAACTATCCGAACAATTAGAAAAATTGCGAACTGGTAAGGTGGAATTAATTGAATTAAATATAGTCAGCGATTTGGGTAGGGCAATTTTATACGAACTTAAAAAGCTGGTACTGATCGTATTAGTCGGTACTCCTTTATTGGTAATTAATCTTTTTCCTGGAGTGGGAACGCTAATTTCAACTATTATTTCTTTTACCTTAACTACTACTATTGTCTGTCTGGATTTTTTTGATTCTTGTTTAGAAAGAAGAAGACTCAGTTTTCGGACAAAGTTGAGGATAGTCTTCAAAAGTTTACCCGCCAGTGGTAGTTTTGGTTTGGTCTGCTTGGGATTGATTAGTGTTCCCCTAATCAACTTAGTTACTATTCCTTTGTGTGTCGCTTCGGGAACCTTGTTTATCTGCGATCGCGTTAAATTACCTCCTGTTTCCAATCGCTGATGGCGAAGTTAAAAATACTCCACCTAAAACAGCAGAGTATTAAGATTTAATAAGTAAAATAAAGTTACTTAAAATCATCTTGGGGCAAGATGATTTTGCCTAGGCTTCTCCTTCAATGTAAATAAATAAGAGAGCCATGGAAATCCCTGCACCTACAATACCGACTAAAGGAACCATTGCCACAGGTAGCCAAGAAGCTGCATAATCGCCAATCATATTTTACCTTTCCTATTTTGAATTTAAACGTTGACAATTTGGATATTACTGCGAACATCTATCCAATTAGGTTTATTTATAAAGATTCTTAACAAAAAGCGAACTTAAACCAAGTTAGAGTGATGCTATTTAATGGATACGTACCAACATCAAATTTAGGAGAGATTGAAACTTTATGAACGAATACAATGCTATTCAACCACCAGGAGATCCTCAGATTGGTAATTTAGCTACTCCTCTTAATTCATCTGACTTTAGCAAAACTCTAATTCGTAACTTACCAGCATATCGCGATGGTCTAGCACCATTTCGCCGTGGACTAGAAGTAGGAATGGCCCATGGATATTTACTTTATGGCCCTTTCTTGGTTTTAGGCCCGTTGCGTAATACTGGAAGTGCTGATATTGCAGCATTGCTATCTTCTATCGGTCTGGTTGCGATTTTGACACTGTGTTTATCTCTCTACGCTAGTTCCATGGGAGGTAAACCTAGCGAAACCGTGACTACTGGGGATGTTCCGAGTGATTTTGCTAGCAAAGAAGGCTGGAGTGAATTTGGCAGTGGCTTTTTTGTTGGTGGTGCTGGCGGAGCATTTTTTGCTTACTTCCTGCTTTCTACTGCCTATATAACAGACATTAAAGCCTTGATTCCCGGTCTTTAGTACTTATTAGACCAAAGTTACCAAATCTAAGATAGCTCTAGGTTTTTAGCTCATAATCATGGATGTTACTGCTCAGAGGCAACTCTGGGCTTTATTATTTAGTATGGATATTCAAACACAACTTTGGTTGTTAACGGAAAAATATTCTTTAAAACTAAGTAATTATTTGAGAACAACAAACATGAAACAAAATCTTATGCTAGTTAAGCAAGTAGGTTCGCGCCTTAAAGGTCTAATTGCTTCTATCCTAGTGGCGATCTTAGCTCTATTTTGTCTAGTAGCACCAGCGATCGCAACTGGTTTATACGATTTACCTAATTTTGAAGCGGATCGGACTTGGGTAGTCGATACGGCCGATGCCATTAGTGCTTCTAACGAAGGTAAGCTAAAAAAAACTCTGATCCAGTTGGCTGACGAAACAGGACAGGAAGTAAGAATGGTGGCAATTCGCCGTTTAGACTATGGAGAAACCATAGACAGTTTTGCCGACGAAATATTTCAAGACTGGTTTAAGGATGCTGAAGCACGAGCCAATCAAACCTTAATCGTCTTGGATACCCTAACTAATAATGTTGCGATCCGCACGGGAGATGCTGCTCAAGAACTAGTTAATACAGAAATTGCCGAAAGTATTCTAGATGACACTTTGGGTTACAATATCCGCAACGGAAATAAATACAACCAAGCCTTTCTCGATACGAGCGATCGCTTGGTAGCAGTTCTTTCTGGATTAGAAGATCCAGGCCCTCCAGAAATGGAAGATGAAATTCAGATTGAAGGTACGTTTACTAAAGCCGAAGATACCGACCAAGGTAGTGCAACTATTTGGGTAATTGGATTTTTGATTATTGCCACGATTATTCCAATGGCGACTTATTATTGGTATGTTGGATTTGGTAATTAATTCCCGTGGGGTGGGCAGCTTGTTTAATTTGTCGAGCAACTAAGCTGCAACTTTTGCCCACCTTTTCCTAGGAATTATCTCAATCTTGAACGTATTCAAGATTATTAACTAAAGCATACTCAGCGCGAGCGAACTCACGTCCCAAATAGGCTGCATGGTCTAACATCGTGATCGGACAGGGTTGAGGTTCTTCAATTACTTTGATACACAGTTCTTTTGCGGTTCTTCCCGTATAGAGAGTTTCCGCAACCCGCTCGACTTTTTTCCCGCCACAGGCAATTACCTCTCCTGTGTCTGGATCGACTGCTAAACCGCGCTCGTTGATGATGTTGGTATAGTGTTTAGCACAAATCAAACCAGCTTCGCGGTCTAGATAGATAATGTAATATCCGCCAGGATCGAGAGCAATAGGACGTTTGGAAAGTTCATCGTCTAAAGCTTTTAAGCGCTCGCTATTGATACTTGTAGTTGGCATTCAAAATCCACAAAGTTAATATGTCTTGTCCAACAAATATGATATAACATTCGTCATTTATTAGTTGGCTTTTGTTTCTTTCCTTTACTCTTCAACGGTACTACCCTAATTTTTACTAGCCATTTTCTACCCTTGATAGATCAGTAGATGGACAAGTTTTTTTTCAGAATTGATCGGCAGCTAAGAATTTAACTTTCAATGGCTCTTTAATTAGTACTTTAGTACCAGCAAAGGGAGTAAGTATAACTTTTATTTATATTAAAATCGAGTTTCAGTTGAGTTTATAGATGCAGTGAGGATTTGGGAGCTTAAAATGCTAAATTATCACGCGTTGTTTAAAAATTCATTGATTAAAAAATAATTGACTACTTCAACTGAAAAAGCAGTTTTAACTGATAAAGATACCTTAAAAGAAGTTATTGACTGTTTAAGCCAGCATATTTCAATTAAGACCCAAGGTGCTTTTAATCATACTTATTTATTGAATATTTTAAGAGGAGCAGCTAGTAATACAGATAGTAGAGAAAATACAACTAAGAAGTTAAAAAAGTCTGGTTATGGTAAAAATGTTAAATATCCCGATCGCCAAATTTAAAAGTTTCCCAGAATTAGAAATTCAACTAAATTTAGCCTTGATAAGTAGATTACCTCGTCGAATTTAAAAAGGAAAGTTAAAACTGGCTATCGATTTAAATTTAATCCCTTATTATGGTAAACCAAGCAAACAAGAGCAGGATTATATTGATCGCAGTCAGGCTAAAAATGGCACTTCTTCTTTTTATGCTTATGCTAGCTTGTATGTAATTCTTAAAAATAAAAGAGTAACTTTAGCTGTTATTGGAGTAAAAAATAATTATACTTCTGTTGCAACTATCAGTTACCTTCTCAGCAAAGTCAATTCTTTAAATCTTAAAATTAAAAGTCTTTATTTAGATAGAGGGTTCTACAGTAGTTCAGTAATACGCTGGTTAAAAGCTTTAGATATACCTTTTATAATGCCAGGAATTCGGAATGGTAAAACTGGGGGAATCAACCAATACTTGAAAGGTAAAAAAAGTTATAAAACAACTCATACTATGAATAAAGGTAAAGATAATGAAGTAACTTTTCCGCTCTGGATTGTTTGTAAATATCTTAAAGGGAAACGAAGGAAATTTGGAGTTGAATATTTACCTTACGTAGTTTATAAAGTCACGATAAGTTTAAATTATATCTATCAAGATTACCGTAAAAGATTTGGGATTGAAACTAGCTACCGTCTAAAAAATATTTGTCGAATTAGAACTACTACTAAAAATCCTCTCCTGAGATTACTCTATGTGGGGATTTCGTTTTTGCTGGTTAATATTTGGATTTATATTTTATGGTTAAAAATATCTAAACCCAGACAGGGCTTCAATAATCTAGGACATATATGGACAGTCTTATATTTCAGTTGTCTGTGTATGCCGAGGATGCTCTTTTTCCGAGACTGTCCATATATGTCTAGGATTTCTCTCGGGGTGGATTATAGTCTATAATTATTTGTTGACTTTAAAACAAATGCTAGCTTTTTTATCTAATGTAATAAATCGAATTTATGAAGTGAGGGAAATAGTCTATATTCCCAGCAGTTAATTAACAGTTATACTCATCCCAAAAAATAAGTTGAATATCAGCACTAGGGTCTGTTTAACTCTTGATACTGGTGCTGATCAGGGATAACTTTTGTCAAAATATGCTCAAATGTCCCATATTTCTTGAAAAATTTTCCATCGAATCCCTCAATTATTTTTGACTTATATTAAGGAGAAAATATTCTCGCTTTTCTAATAGTTTTATTCCCCAAATATCCAGGTACTACTACAACTCAAATCATCGCGAATTAATTTAATAACTAATACTTATGTTTATTCGAGCTTTTTAGAAGATTAGTACTAATAAAAATTGTGCTTAGAAGTCATTTTTTTCTAGCGATCGCGCTACTTCAAAAACTTGTCCATCTACTGATATTACTGCCACTGGAAATGTTACTTTTGAAGGGGAAAATTCAGATGGTTTGGGTAGTGGTGCTACTAGTCAGCTTAATCCAAAAGCAGAAGCAGATTTAGAGAAGAGAAATGCAGGGAATATAAATATCTCTACTGGAGGAAACTTGACTTTGAAAGATGGAGGACGAGTTGATGTTAGTACCAACGATCTAGGAGATGCAGGAAATATCGATATTACCGCCACTGGAAATGTTACTTTTGAAGGGGAAAATTTAGATGGTTTTGGCAGTGGTGCTACTAGCCAGGTTAATCCAGAAGCAAAAGGAAATGCTGGAAATATAACTGTCTCTATTGGGGGCAGTCTAAATTTAAGCGATCGAGGGCGAGTTGATGCTAGTTCCTTTGGTGAAGGAAATGCAGGTTTGGTCAATATTGAGGTGACAGGGGGTCTTTTTATTGATGGAGAAAAAAATTTACAAGGTTTTGGCAGTGGTGTTGCTAGTCTGGTTGCAGAAGGTGTTAAAGGAAATTCAGCATGTATAACTATTTCCACTGGAGGCAACCTAACTTTGACCAATGAAGGACGAGTTGATACCACTAATGGTGGTATGGGCAACGCGGGAAATATAAGCGTCTCGACTGGGGGGAAGCTGGCTTTAACAAACGGAGGACAGATTAATGCTAATACTAATCAAGGCAATGGAGGACAAATAGATATTATTGCTGCAAGTGATATTACTTTTGAGGGGAAAGATTCACAAGGTTTTGGCAGTGGTATTACTAGTCTAGTCGATCTAGACACAGAAGGAGATTCGGGAAATGTGACTATTTTTACTGGGGGCAACCTGAGTTTAAAAGATGGAGGACGAGTTGATGTTGGTACTTCGGGTAAAGGCAATGCAGGCTTAATTGATATTACTGCTACAGGTGATATTACTTTTAAGGGGAGAAATTCAGCGAACGGTTTCGGCAGTGGTGTTACTAGTCAGGTTAATCCAGGTGCAACGGGAAATTCAGCAGGTATAATCATCTCCACTCAGGGCAACCTGAGTTTAAAGGATGGAGGGCGAGTTGATGCCAGTGCGAATAATAGTCAAGGGAATGCAGGAAATGTAGTTATTGATGCCAATTCAATTGAATTAGCAAATGAAGCCACGATTATTGCACAGACTCAATCGGAAACTGTTAATAGTGCCAATATCGAGCTTAAAGTTGCAGAAGATATTACTTTGGATAATAATAGTCTGATTTCGGCTGAAGCACTAAACAATGCTAACGGCGGTAATTTAACTATTGATTCTAACTTTATCATTGCTTTTCCCAATGGTAATAACGACATAATTGCTAGTGCAGAACAAGGGCAAGGTGGAAACATTGAGATTACTGGCAATTCCTATTTAATTGGGATTAAAGAACGTCCTTTGAATAATTCAACCAACGATATTAATGCTAGTTCTGATTTCGGTATAGATGGCAGGATTACAATTGATACTATCGGTTTGGAGGCTTTTCAAGAAACTGCCGAACCGCCAGCCAACATCGTCGAATCAGATCAAGTGGTTACTCGAGTTTGCGATCCGACAAAAGCAGCAGAAAACATTTTAGCTGGCGAAGAAAATACTTTAACGATTCAAGAGCGAAGCACTAGTTCTTCTCACCAGATCGATCTTATGACCTCCAATCAAATTTTGGATCGTACTTCCTCTCCATCAGGCTATAAAAAGTCGCGAAAAAGAAAAAAAGCAGCACCAATCTTAACTGCGCAAGGTGCGATTTATCCTGCGCGGGGAGTAGTTCGACAAGCCGATGGCACAATTATTTTAACTGCTCATAACCTAGATCGCAATCAACGCGCTCCCGTTTATTCACCTAATTGTGGATAGTATGTAAAATTATCTGTTATGGAGCGATCGCTCGATACTTTTGAAGCCGATTGTAATGATAATATTTTTGGCAAACTTCAATCTTGATTTCGAGACTATTGTGTATAAATCTCTCTCTCCTTTATTTCAGATATTTCTCTCTATCTTTAGTTGTTTTTTGGCAACAGCCACCTTAGCCCAGATTATCCCCGATAATACCCTAGACACCCAAGTCAATTCTGAAGGGGACGTTTCAGAAATTACAGGAGGGCAAACCCGAGGCGATAATTTGTTTCACAGCTTCCAAGACTTTTCTCTCCAGACTGGTACGGAAGCTTTTTTTAATAACGCGGAGAATATCGCGAATATCTTCAGCCGAGTTACGGGAGGTAATATTTCTAATATTGACGGTTTGATTCGGGCAAATGGTAGTGCCGATTTATTCCTAATTAACCCCGCAGGAATTATTTTTGGTGAGAATGCTCGGTTAGATATCGGTGGTTCATTTTTAGCTAGTACTGCCAGTAGTATTTTGTTTGAAGAGGCGGGAGATATCAATATTGAAGCTACAGGAGATATCACTTTTGATGGTGAAGATTCAGAAGGTCTTCTTGGTGGTGTTGCCAGTCTTGTTGACGAAGAAGCAGTAGGAGATGGGGGAAACGTTACTATCCGTACTGATAATCTGACCTTAACTAATGGAGGAGAAATTGTCGTCAATACCGAAGGTCAAGGAAATGCAGGAAATATTAATATTACCGCTACAGGAGATGTAACTTTTGATGGTGAAGATTCCAATGGTATTGTCAGTGGAGTTGATAGTGTGGTTATACCAGGAGCAAAAGGAGATGGGGGAAACGTTACTATCCGTACCAATAATCTGACCTTAACTAATGGAGGAGAAATTGACGTTAATACAGGAAGTCAGGGAAATGCTGGAGCTATTGATATTACTGCTACAGAAAATATGACAATCGATGGAGAATCTTCAGATGGTGTTTCTAGTGGTGTATTTAGTAGCACGTATTTATATTTGAGTTGATTTCTAGACGCAAATTTTTAATTGATTCCGAGTCTATTCGTTTTTTGTCACTGTTGCTCTACGTTTTTCTTTCTTGCTTTTCACCTCA
>JASJEI010000341.1 GCA_030064795.1 Pleurocapsa sp. MO_226.B13
ATACAGCCACTGATATCGAGCAATTCCAGTAACGCTCTTTATCGCCTTGATTTCATGGCTTTTACTGTCTACCTTCATCTGTCCTAGCATCAGACGATGGTCGCTGGCCCAAGCACTCACGACATGTAAGGCCGATTGCTTCTAGTTGCGATCATCGGAACTGCCCAGGGTTTTGCCATCAATCGGAATCACTTGACCCCCAGTGTCCTTTACTATCTCCGTGACCCACCGCTGGAAGCACCGCTGTAAGGCATTGGGTTCAATTCGGGCAAAGACACGACGATAGCAATCTGCTTTTTGATTTGATAAATTCGCGATCGCATTACTCCAACTTAATATCTGCTTGTTTTTCAATTGCTTTGAGAGTTCCAACGGGAATTATTTTACTGCTGTGAATGGAATTGCTGTGCATCAAGTCTCTCGATTAAATAGCTTAAGATGCGAACCAGTTTGACTTATTTCTTCAAACCCCGCCTTTTTCAGTTGTTTTGTGGCCTATTTTAACGAACAGTATCTATATGTAGATAGTCTCTAATTGTTTTAGGAATAGTAACTTGTCCTTTTGCTGTCAAACGAGCTTGCACCATTAATTTTCCTTACTTTTATTCCTTACTTATATAATAATCATAAATCACCACAAGCGATCGCCTTATCAACGCGATCGCTTTTTTTTTATTTATTTTCTCTCAAAATACTAGTAATAATACGTAGATTTTTTTGGTAATTGTTTATTTTAATACTAATCTTTATTTTAAGTTTATCGAATAGAGAAGATAAACATCATTACTTTATATTTAATTTCAGTATTTTTTGTAATTTACTTGTTTTATATGTATATGATAATTTTAATTTAGCCCAAATTTTTTTTCAAATGTCTAAAAATAAGATGAACAAACTAATTTATATTTCCAGCATTGCTTTGACTTTTGCTTTTCCGTCAATAGCTTTTGCTAATGAATCGATAGATTCACAAGATTTTAAATATTTAGTTTGTAGCTATATAGAAGATAGTAATAGTTTAGATGAAGCTTTAACTAAAATTGATGCTGTCGCTTATGAGTTCACTCTTGATGTCTCACAAGAAGAGATTTTAGATAATTTATATTATGGATATCTAAGTTCAGAAAACTATTGTATGGGACTTGAATTTTAATAATTTATCGATAAGCTAATCCTAAATTCAAGCGATTGAAGTAATAAATAAGATACAGACAATTAGTCAAAATCTCTATATTTTTGAGATTTAGCGGGCTATTAATAAGTAACTTAGACAAATAGGATTTAGTAAAAATATTTATTTTACCCCACTTCATTTTGACAAAAAAACAATATGCAAACAAATAAGATTTTAAATAAATTTGTTGCCACCGTTGCTTTTACTGGCGTTTTTTCGACTATACTACCTGAAGTAGCTATGTCAACCGAAACTAAAACTCCAGTAAGCGTCGAACTCTTTCTTTCCGTTGACGTATCTGGTAGTGTTAATGCCACAGAATACGAGTTACAAAAACAAGGTTATATTGATGCATTTAATGACAGTGAGGTAATTGCTGCGATTGAAACTTTACCTGATGGTCTTGCAGTTGCGATTGAAACTTGGTCTAGTAGCATTAGAAAAACAAGTGATTGGTATTTAATTAAAGATGCAGCAGACGCAGCTAATTTTATTACCGCTATCAATAGTACTTTAAATGCAACCAGCGGTAGTGGTGGTACTGACGTTACTAAGGCTATTAAGTCAGCAACCAATAGTATTTTAAACAATCAATACGAAGGAGAAGCACTGGTTATTGATATATCGGGTGACGGTATTTCTAAGAATACCTCAGTAGGAAATCCCAATTCTAATAAGTATACTAACTACAAAAATCAAGTCAGAGAGTACCTTGATGACAATGGTTTAACCGATATTCCCAATCTTATCGATAAAAGCAGCTACACATATAGTAGTTACGTTAATGAATTCAAAAACAAGAACTACAAGTGTAGTATTGGACAAGATATCAACAGTGATTATACTATTAACTGGCAAGTGCCAATAGAACACCTTTATTGTCCTCCACTAGAAGAAGCTGTAACCAACGCAGAAAACAACAATATTACGATCAATGGACTTCCGATTAACGGTAGTCCCACAACCAACAGTGGTAAAAAGTGGCGAGAAGGGGAAATCTCCACTTATTATCAAAATCACATCATTACTAGCGATGGATTTACACGCCCAGCTGCGGGATTTAATGACTTTTCCAGAGCAATTAAAGAAAAGTTAAAGTGCGAAATTACTGGAATAGCCTGTGGATTTCCAGACTAAAAACTACTTTTAATTTAAATTAAATAGTTCACTCAAAAAAGCGATCGCCCCATATAGAGCGATCGCTTTTTTGTCAATCAAAACTAAATTGATTCAATCTTAGCTTCTGCTTGGTTGGCGATCGCTTTTAAGTCATCGATTGTTTGGGTATTGACATTTTGCCATAATCCCCGTTGGTGTGCTTCTAAAAGTCTTTCAGACATATCTCGTAACGCCCAAGGGTTTTTGGCTTGAATAAATTGCTGTACCCGTTCGTCAAAGATATAAGCTTTTGCCACCCCTTCATACATATGGTCGGCAACACAATTAGCCGTAGCATCATAGGCAAATAAATAATCCACTGTAGCGGCCATCTCAAACGCACCTTTATAGCCGTGACGCATCACTCCTTCGATCCATTTGGGGTTAATTACCCGCGATCTGTAGACTCTGGCTATTTCCTCGGTTAGTTTGCGTACCCTGGGGTTACTGGGTCGAGAATTGTCGCCAAAATATACTTCTGGATTTTTCCCAGTTAGGCTACGCACCGCCGCCGTCATTCCCCCCTGAAACTGATAGTAATCATCGGAGTCGAGTAAATCGTGTTCGCGGTTGTCTTGATTGTGCAAGATAATCTGTAGCTGTTGTAAACGTTGCTGAAAGGTTTCTGGTACGGCATAACCCTTCCCACTACCATCATAGGCGTAGGAACTCCAGTTAAGATAAGCCCTGGCTAGATCCGCATCGTTCTGCCAATTTTGTGCCTCGATTAATCCCTGGATTCCCGCACCATATGCCCCTGGTTTGGAACCAAATACCCGATAGCTAGAGCGTTTTCGAGCGGTTTCTGAATCCAGTCCCCGTGTCTGTAATAACTTTTGTTCTGTTTTTACCCGCTCGGATAAGGGATTTATTGCTGCTGTTTCTGGTAAATCGGCAACGGTTTGTGTTATTTTATTTAATAAGTTGATTATATTGGGAAAAGAGTCTCTAAAAAAGCCCGACACCCTAATCGTCACATCGACACGAGGACGATTTAACAGAGAAACTGGCAAGACTTCAAAGTCAACTACCCGACGGGATATGCCATCCCATACAGGTCTTACTCCCATCAGTGCCATTACTTGAGCGATATCGTCACCACCAGTACGCATGGTCGATGTCCCCCAAATGGAAATAGCTAAAGATTGGGGATATTCGCCGTTTTCTTGGGTATAGCGTTCGATTACTGCCTCTGCTGCCTTACTTCCTACTTCCCAAGCGGTTTCTGTAGGGATACCCCGAATATCTACAGAATAGAAATTGCGTCCTGTAGGCAATACCTCTGGTCTACCTCTGGTGGGTGCGCCCGCTGCGCCACTAGGTACATATTTAGCTTCTAAAGCTTTAAGTAGGTTGGTAATTTCGCGATCGCTCTCGATTAGATTGGGTAGTAGGGTGTTTTGTATCCATTGGAGTTGTTTTTGGGTAAGGGGTAAAGAGGGAAGGGAAAAGGTTTTGTGATTAATTAGTCGATCTACTAGTTCGAGGGCAATTGCTTCGAGGATAGCGATCGCATCTCCTTTATTTCGGGCTTGTTTTAATTGTTGTACATAATTATTGTTCCATTGCACAATACCCTGTAAGGGCTGTTCGCGTTCGCGTAGCGGAGGGGCTGTGTGCGTCACCTGCGGGCGCACTTTATAAGCCCCGTTTTCCGAAGGAAATACAGCCCCTACCCTTAATTCGCCGTCCACACCAGATAAGGGATCGAAACCTAAACCAAAATCTTGGGCTAAGGCTTGGGTAATACCGATACGGTTATAACTGGGCGAACGGGCGATCGCCACGATTAAATCTCGCAGTTGTTCTCCTTGAGGACATTGACCAAAAATGTGTAAACCATCGCGGATCTGGGCTTCTTTTAATTCGCACAGATAACCATCGGCTACCGATAAAAACTCGGCTAGAGACTGGGTATCGCTGGGGTTAATACCTAAATCTCGATCGAGGTTTTCTTGGCGAACTAGTTGAGTAATGCGATCGCTAATCAGATCGAGTCTTGTCGGATCTAAACTTTGGGCTTCGTAGTATTCATCGATCGACGCTTCTAACTTTTCCAAACCGCCATACAATTCAGCACGGGTGAGGGGTGGGGTAAGATGATCGATAATTACCGCTTGCGATCGCCTTTTTGCTTGAGAACCTTCCCCTGGATCGTTGACAATAAAAGGATAGATATTGGGAATAGCTTGCAATGCCACTTCAGGATAACAACTACTAGATAAAGCCAAACTCTTTCCTGGTAGCCATTCGAGATTTCCATGTTTGCCGACATGAACGATCGCTTGTACCCCAAAACAACTCCGCAACCAATGATAGTAAGCTAAATACTCGTGGGTAGGTTCGAGATCTGGGGCGTGATAATTCAAACTCGGATCGCGATCGTATCCCCGCGATGGTTGTATCCCGATAAATATATTGCCTAACTGTATTCCAGGAATAGGTAGAGACGTTCCATCGAACGTCTCTACTTTACCCCATCTGTCGATTATGCCTTGCTGTACTGTTGCGGGTAATGTCTCAAAATACCGTTGATATTCTTCTAACGATAAACTTTGATAACTAGGGCGATTATGATAGCTTTCAGGATCGTTGGTAATTCCCGAAGTCAGGCGTTGAATTAATTCCTCTCCCGTAGCGGGAAGATCCTTGACGGTGTATCCCGACTTTTGTAATGCTGCGAGAATTTCGATACAGCTGGCGGGAGTATCTAAACCAACCCCGTTAGCAATTCTGCCATCTTTATTAGGGTAGTTTGCCAAGATTAGAGCTACTTTTTTGTTTTTATTAGGAGTATTTGCCAGATCGAGCCAGTTTTTAGCCGATTTTGCCACAAAATCAAGGCGATCGCCCTTGGGTTGATAGACAACCACGTTAGTTTCTAGTTTTTGGTTCCAGCTTTGTACCGACTTAAAGGAAACAGCGCGGGTAATGATTCTACCATCCACTTCGGGTAATGCCACGTTCATCGCGCTGTCTCTGGGCATTAATCCTTGTGTACTAGACTCCCATTGTTCTTGAGTACTGCTGCTTAAAATTACCTGCAATACGGGAATATTTAGTTGTCGCCAAAATTCAGTCTGAGTAGATTCGTCGATCTTAGCTAAAGAAAAGCTCGTGGTGTTGAGTAATAATTTACAGGAGTTTTTTTGTAGTAAAGCTAATAGTTGTTGCTGTAGTTCTATATTTCTTAACGAAGAGATATATATGGGGATCGGTGTCAAATTTTCCGCTAATATAGATTGACACAGGCGATCGATTGCCAGAGTATTACCTGCCAAATAATGAGAACGATAGAAAAGTATCCCACAATGGCGATCGCGATTGTGGTTATTTAGACTACTCTCATTTTCTTGCTTCTGCCATTGATAAAAACCTATTTCGGGAATAGATTTTGGTGCTGTTGGCTGGTAATTTGTTTGTAAACAAATATCACTGATAAAGTGTAAAGCGTTAGCAATATTTTCTCTTCCCCCTGCAATTAAATAAGACCATAATCGATTAACAGCAGTTAAAGAAACAGTAGAATGACTAATTAAATCCAGATCGGGTGCATTATCTCCTGGTAAAACAAATAAATCGATATTGTTTGCCTCAACAACTTCTTTGATTCTTTCTAATCCATAATTCCAGTAAGCACTACCTCCTAAGAGACGTAAGACAATTACTTGTGCTTTAGATAATACAGTTTCTATGTATACATCAATACTTAACTGTTGTTGTAAATTTAATAAATTGACTGCTCTAATTTCAGGAAAACTATCGGCTAAAAAATTACCAGCAGAGGCAAGGGTTTGAAGATCGGTATCTGCATAAGTCAGAAATACTATTGGTGCTGGGGATTGCTCAATGAGAATTACTCCTTCGGTGTTAGGATTCCAGCCTCCTGGAAGTGCTGCTAATTTATGCATAGTATGTATTTATGTCTAATCTTGAGAAATAATTACGGTTTAGTTTGACTTGAAAAAAATAAGTCAAGCTAGATAAAAACAGAAAAAATTATGCTACTTCACTGGACTTAAACTGTGTTGGATTCTTCTTCTTTGAGCTTCAAGAAAACTGTTAACTATCAAGCTGTATTGCAGCTTAGTGAATTTTGGTTGGCAAGAGCAAAGGAAGATCAAAATCAATTAATTACACAAGAAACACTATTTAAGTTAGCAAATATAGATCGTCAAGTCGCTTTAAGTCAACAATTAGCAACAGAAGCTTTCTTTTTGTTAATAACGCCAAATTTTAACGCTTTTTTGCACTCGAAAAAAATAGTAACAACTCAAGAGTATCAAGTAACTATAACTTTCGATTCGACAACAATAATTCAAGAGTTAATTCAATTAGGTTGTCGCCATAAATGGGAAGCCACTGTAATTGAGTATCTCCAAACAGATTTGGCAACCAAATTAAGCTCCAGTCGCGATCGCTCGGTAGAATTTATGACCAAAGCCGTGAAGTTACTCATTGATGACCAAGAAAAACCAGAAAACCATCGTAAATCTAACCATATTCCACCAATGGATGAGCTATTACAATATCAAGTGGAACAAGAGCGGATTTTGGCGCGAATTAAGATTCAGATCGGTCAAAACTTGGATTTATCTAAGATTATTCAAACAGCAATCGACTGTAGCCAGAGCTTTTTAGAATTAGATCGTCTATTAGTTTATCAGTTAGATGTTCCCCTGACTTCCAATCATCTTCATCAACCCGTGCGTACCATAGACACGGTTACCTATGAGGCTAAGACAGAGCGTGTCGAGTCTACTTTGTACTTTCAAGAAGAAATTTGCTGGCGCAAAACTTCTGAGTGTGAAAACAAATATCATCAAGGATTTGGTTTGGTAATTAATGATGTAGAAATAGGATCTAATTTAAATCCCTGTTTGCGGTTTTTGATGCAAAAATTTCAGGTCAAAGCCAAAGCAGTTACCCCAATTAACGTTCGAGGCAAACTGTGGGGTTTGCTGATCGCGCATCAATGTTTTGAGTCCAGACAGTGGCATCATCAAGAAATTCAGTTTCTACGTCAAATAGCAGACTATTTGGCGATCGCCATTTACCACCATCAATCTTATCAGCAATTGCAGCAACAAAAAAAACTACTAGAAAAACAAGTCCAAACCCAAGCGCAACAAATTAAGGATGCCCTAATCGCTGCTGAAGCTGCCAGCAGATCCAAACACGAATTTTTGGGTAGCATGAGCCATGAATTACGTACTCCTTTGACTTGTGTAATTGGATTATCTAGTACTTTGCTGCAATGGTCATCGCGTAAAGCCAAAGTTTCTCTCTCGCCAGAAAAACAACACGAGTATCTGTATTTAATCCAACAAAGTGGCAAGCATTTACTCAGCTTAATCAATAATATCTTAGAATTTTCCGATCTAGAATCGGGTAAACATCTTTTAAATATCGAGCAAATATCTTTAACTGATGTAGCCAGGCATTGTTTGCAAATGCTTCAAGAAACTGCCAAAACCAAGGGAATCATACTCAGTTCTGAAATTAATCTCGGTGGAGTAGAACAAGAGTACCTAGTTGCCGATGAAATCAGATTAAAGGAAATTTTATATAACTTACTCAGTAATGGAATTAAATTTACTCCCGAAGGAGGAAAAGTCACCCTAAGAGTTTGGCGCGAAAAACGTTATGCGGTTCTCCAGGTAGAAGATACGGGGATTGGTATTGCCCCAGAGGAGATTCCTTTACTGTTTGAAAAGTTTAAACAGATAGAGAACTTTCGTCAACGTACTCAAGGGGGTACGGGGATCGGGCTGGCTTTAACCAAAAAACTAATAGAGTTACATGGAGGCAATATTGAAGTAGAATCAGCCTTGGGTCAAGGTTCGGTGTTCACGGTTTATTTACCTGTAAAAATCCCCTTACAACCTCATTTAGAGCAAGAATCAGTTGCCCCTCAAACTTCTGCCAGTGCTTCAACGATTATGCTGGTAACAGAAGATGAGGAAAGTGCAATTTTTATTTGTCAACTTTTAAATACTATAGAATGTCAAGTAGTTTGGCTGATGGATGCAGTGATGGCAATGAATCAAATCGATCTATTACAGCCAGAACTAGTCATTATTGACCGAGACTGCTTTTCAACAGAGGTAAATGATACAGTTCGAGGGATTAAAAATACAGCCTCAACTAATAGTGTCGATCTAATCTTACTTAGCGATCGCCTCAGTCATCAACAATGGCAAGAATTCGCTCAAAATGGTGTTGATGACTATATAACTAAATCGATGAATCCCACCCAGATGATTGATAAAATCAACCGTCTGCTTCGAGAACGAAATCAAACCTAAGAAGGAAGGAGGGACATTTTTGATGCTCGATCTTGTTTTGTCCCTAATTTTCCCTCGCCAAGGTTGATTACTCCGCCGTTGCTTCTTTGGTTTCCTTGGTTTCGGTGTCACCAGCCTGTTGGTCCTGGGTTCTTTTTTCTCGTTGTTTGCGACTTGCTTCTAGGACATCTTCGATTACCTTGAGCAATTGATCCATTTTTTCTAAATTGCTGCGATACAGTTCTATATCTTTTTTCATTTTGTCGCCAGACAAACCAAAGCCTTCGACGATCTTATCTATAATTTCGTCCCGCTTTTCTTGGTCTTTAACTAGTTCGCTATCACTTTCTTCTAGAAGAGTATAGATACCGATGGCAAAAGGACGACTATATTTAAAATTATCGCGACTGGCGATCGCTTTAATTGGTTCGACGATATATCCAGTATCCTCTTCCGCAGTAGGATTGCCAAGCCATGCTACTAAGTCTTCTATAGATTTACCTTTAGCGAAAGACAACAAGGCCCCAGCTTCAGTCTTATAGGTTTCAGGGTCGCCATCTGTAGAAGTACATAGGGCATTAAAAATTTGCTCTTTATCTTTTTCTGGCTGATAGCCCTGCATCAAACGCTCAAAAGAAGTAACAATTCCCAAATAATAAATAGGATCTGGCTTAAAGTCTGCATTGACTGACAGCAGGTGCATCTCTACCAGTAATTCTTCGATTACTCTACGATATATAGAGTTAATTGGACGAGAATAAGCAGCATAAAAAGCCCTTTTACTATCGGAAACAGTTTTCATAATAAGTATTATTTTTTCTATCTAACAATTTATTTATCCTAAGAGTCTTGAATTTGGGTGGTCTCTTCAAGCGATTAACTAGAGGCTGTTGGCTCTAGGTCAATTAAAAGTAAATCAATCTAGGCTATTTTAAATTAAAACACTCTTTACTAGTTTGAAAACGCCAAGAGGGTACAAAACCTTTCAATTCTAGAGCTTGAAGCTTTAATTAAAACAAAACTCTTAGCATATCTTTATATTATGCAATGATTCTGCCCCCATATCCCAATACTGTTCGGATAAGTCTTATTTTCCTCTCCCCCTGCTCCCCTGCTACATGCGGAATTACGCCTTTGTCCTGCTCCCCTTGCTTGTCTCAACACATAACTTTGTTAACCGAACAGTATTGCATCGGTTGTGAGAAAATAAGTTCAGATAATTAATTTTTATCTCCAATAGCTTTTATGCAACCGCCGACCATTAAACAAAACCAACAGCGACTTATTTGTCCTCAGTTACCTTTAGCGGTGTATCGAGAAGTCACCGCTCATTTACGACAGGTTGAGGGGGTTGAAGCTAGTCTGATTCTGCGTCCAATTGAACACGATCCTCAAGAAAAATTCGATTACTATCGAAGCCAAGTGGCAGCACTACAGATAAGTTATTCTCAAGATATTACAGAGAGCAATAAACACCAGGTCAAAGAAATTTTAGATTATTATGCTCGACGTTATCGTCCTTGGGAAACTCTATATTCCTCAAAGTAAATACCTAGCCTCAATCGGTATGGGAGACGAAAAAGCCCTAAAGGATAAACGATCGCCTCTTGGAGCAAATTTGGTTGGCACTCTAGACTTTTTTTGGCTTGGGAAAAATTATATCGATCGCCAGTTTATGAATCAGTTTAAGGATTGACTATTCATTATCAACAACATTACGAGAAATAATCACAATTTTCCACTGTCCTAGCTGACTTGCCTGAAAAGCAACTTGACTACCATCGCCGTCGATCGTGGGATTTGTAGCAGACCCTTTGATGTTTGCCGTTAATAATTCCGAACTTTGTGTTTTGCGATCGTAAACAAAAATGTCTGACTTACCTCTTTCGGTGGAAACATAGACCAAATATCTACCATCAGCACTGAGTGCTGGCTGGTCTTGACTAGAATTACGACGATTGAGATTGGGTAAGGATACCAATTGTTTAGTTTGTAGATCGTAAAGAAAGATATCCCGACGACCACGACGATCTGAAGCAAAAGCCAGATACCGACCATCTGAACTATAGGCAGGATATTCTTCTACTGAATTGCTATTAATACCGCCAGGAATAATCTCTGGTTGCGTCAGTATGCTGGAATTACAACCGCTAATCGAAATTAAAGCTAAGGTCAATAGCAATCTGAAAATCATGTCAGCAGTTTACGAGAAGATGAATTGGTTTGAATTTTAAACTAAGTACAATTGCTTAAAAAAGTTGTGTTGCTTAAAAGTTACCTTTTTTGAGCATCTACTCTCAAGATAGATCTAGTTGTTACTAGCTTAGAGTTAGTAGGTTAGATCGGTTAGATCGCAACAGAGAAAAGATTTTTCCCAGTCAATCTTAAGTGTATTTACACTCTAATCTGCCAGTTATTAGTTTAAAAGTTATTACTTTTTATGTAGCCAGATCCATACAAATTGTCATAAATATATTATTTTAGCTCTCCAGCTTAAATTAAGTTTTGGGAAAATCAAAAAGATAGCTATTAATAAATACAGTTTTTTTATTATAGAAATTAATCAAAGATTACAGTTAGAAAACAACCAAAATATAATCAAACTTTTAAGATTAATTATTAAAAATCACTGGCAATTAGCTAAAAATGAACGTCAAATCCCTAATTTTGAGTCTGGGAACGAGGTTTGGAGTTGAATTTGAGATTAAACTTAGATGATGTTAACAAGAAAAAACATCAAAATTCAATCTAAGGGGTTTGATTAAGTATATTAACTGACATTTTTCAGTAAAATTTATTAATTGCGATCGCTAGCTACCAGTATTCAAGTAAATTAAATAAAAAAAAACACTTAAGTAGAAATATCGATTGTCATGTAAAATTGGATTTAAATTATAAAATCCTGCGAATTATATACTTTTATAGTCTAATGTTGCATAGCGAGCGTCCAGCAAAATCTCTATCTACCTTGCTAATATATAGCCGTACTTCTCGCATGGTCATCATGTGGTTGCTAATTATCGGAGATATCATTGGGCTGTTTGTCTCTTTTCATCTAGCTTTTCAATTACGTCTATCCCAGTCTCTAGATTGGACAAATCCGATTTTGTATACTTTGGTTGCAGTATATTTGTTTGGACTTTATTTAACCGATACTTATAAATTAAACCGACAGGTTTCTGGAGTCAGGCTATCAGAGAGAGCCGTTTTGGGAATTTTGCTCACTATTACTGTCATTACTTGTGGTATCTATGTTACTGGATTATGGGGCAGTCAACCCATTGTTGGTAGAGGAATCCTGGTAATTAGTGAAGTTATATTTTCTTTTTGGGCTGTTGCTAGTAGAACAGTTGTCGATCGCTGGCTCAAAGCCAATCAACAAACTAGCCGATTTTTGGTTTTAGGAGACTACCAAAAAGTTTTAGCTTTTAGTAAAGAGCATCGTAAGTTAGGTGCGCCTACTGAATTTGTTTCTTTTTCCGAAAGTTTTGGCAGAGAAAAGTCTCAGCAACCATTATCTAGCAGTAGTGCTGGAAATTCTTTGGTCTTAAACAGTACTAATACCCTAAAAACTACCTGGAAACGACAGTATTGGTCGGGAATTTTAATCGATAGTGCAGAGGGTCATTTATCCAAGCAAATGATTAGAGAGTTGATGGATATGAGGCTGAAAGGTGTCTATGTCTATAGTCTCGCCGACTTTTGCGAACAATTTTGGCAGAAAATTCCTCCTGCTTATGTTCAAGATGATTGGTTTGCCTTTACTTCTGGGTTTAATATTTTACACAATCGGATCAAAGCCAAGCTAAAACAGGCAGTTGACATCTTAGCAGCAACAGTATTATTAATTGCCACTTTACCGATTACTATTCCCGTGGCGATCGCTATCAAGCTAACTAGTAAAGGGCCAGTCTTTTATTCTCAGGTGAGAACTGGACTCAATGGTAGAAAATTTCGAGTACACAAGTTCCGTTCTATGTACCAAAATGCTGAGGCACAAGGGATTCAGTGGGCAAAAAAGAAAGACCCCCGCGTTACTCCGATCGGTTCTTTTATTCGCTTAACTAGAATTGACGAACTTCCTCAGCTATGGAATGTGTTAAAAGGCGAAATGAGTCTGGTCGGCCCGCGTCCCGAACGTCCCGAATTTGATGTCCAGCTAAGAGAAGCAATTCCCTATTATGATGTTCGTTATTTGGTCAAGCCTGGTATCACTGGTTGGGCCCAGGTATCTTATCCTTACGGTGCTTCAGTAGAAGATGCCTATCAAAAAGTAGCCTACGATCTTTTTTATATCAAAAACTACTCTCTTTTCTTAGATCTGGCGATCGCTTTTAAAACTCTAAGAGTAATCATTTTAGGTAAAGGAAGATAGACTGGAAACAGTAAGTAACTGGAGTTTTAGACTAACTCCCTTCTCTTTCCAGACCTATAAAAATTATGGTGGCGATCGCATTTAAACCTTGTCTATTGATTTCTGTGATAATTTTTTGGGTAACATAACCTTTTCCAGCACCGTCGATCCCACTAATAGCAACCAGTAGGCTTTTAATAAAGTTTGTAACAGATGATGTTTGTGTATCCGCGAATGACTATTCGCCCTTAAAGGATGTGTCGCGTTCTTTTTTCAATTTGGTATTACTCCTGGTGGTTGAGATTTATCTCAGTTTCCTTTTAGGGAGGCATCACCTTTGTTAAGGTAGCAAATCTTTAAACTCCTAACTACGAACTACGAACTCCTAACTATCGGCTTCCAATTGTGTTTCTGTTTCTAAAACTTCCCTCGCGGTGATCCCATCCCCCTGAAAGCCAAAATACCACAGAGAAGCAGCAGCTTCAGCCCTGGTTACAGGTTTATTGGGTTGAAAAAGCGTTGTAAAGCCAAAAATACGCCTTACATTAGAAAGATCGCCATTTTGAAAATCAGCATACAAAGCCCTGATCGCCGAGGAATCAATATCTGCTGCATCTTGGAATCCCCAGCTTTCTTCTATAGCCTGTATCGAGGCTTTGGGTAAGGCTTGACGCATATCTAAAGGAACTTTCCAAGTAACCAAATCTTCTCTAGTCAGGGGCGCATCGGGTCTAAACAGTAAATTAGAACTATGATCGGTTAAACGAGACGGTATTAATCCTGCTTCTGCTAAACCTTGAATTGCCCCAAAATCTGGATGTTGTCCTTTGACATCTGTAAAAGCAGGCTGGCTGGTATTGTTGGCGGTATAAATCTTTTTGCCTGGATTGTCTTCATAGTAACGATTGTTGGCCGCGATTAACCAACGGGCATATTCTCCTCTAGTAATCGTTGCATTGGGAGCAAACTTACTCAATTCGATATTTCCCTCACCAGTATAAGGAGTTAAGATACCCAAAGCTGCAATTGTTTCTATCGGTTGGCTCAATTGTTCGGGAACATCATCCAAATCGCTAAAATCTGCTGTTAACACTGAATAATTCTCATTTTCTGCGGGAAGATCGACTTCTCCCTCGTCAGTGAAATCGGGAGATGATTTAACCTCATCTGGTTCTGATGGTTTGGCTATTTTGGGTTCTGGATTAGTGTTGGTAGTTTCGGTTTCAGAATCCATAGCTTGAGAAATCCCCGACTCGGCAACTTCTTGCGACAGAGGTTGGTAAATTACAGATAATGTGGTGCCGTTGTTGGCAACTTCATTTGCTTCAGATTGAACTAGGGTTAAAGCAACTCTGCGGTCGTTTTTGACTGCGATCGCTCTTGCTACTTTTTGTTGGGGATTTAAGACAAATGGTTTGACGATTTCCCAGTTATTAGCTGTTAATTGGGCTTGATAGAAGTCGGCGATCGCCTTACGATTGTCAGGGCTGTTCCAGGTAATCATCCCTGAAGCGTCAGTTTTTCCTGGTTTAATTGTCCTTAATTCAGCTTGGGGATAGATCGGAAAAGAGGCGGGAAAATTCTCTGGCAAACCACTTATTTCTGTCTCTGGTTCAACAGCATCATCCACACTTGTTACTCGATCGGATATTTCATTAGATGTTTTCGGTCGTGTGTCTTCGGCGATAGTTTGATTTTCTGCTTGAGGCGAAGCAGCTAAATCTTGAGATGTTTCTGAAGAAGTGGTGTCAGACTCCTGCTTTTGTCCACTTTCGATTAATTTAGGATCGGCTTGAACCAAACTTTCAATCGCCGAGCTACTGCTACCACAGCTAGCTAATAAAGTCAATAAACCTGTCAAAAAAATACGTGTTACCATTTTTTGGTCATTTTGCTTCGATAACATAGCTACTCGCCAAGTAGGGATCGTTACTCAATTCTAGCAAGCTATTGGATTCAAACTTGTTTGTTATGTGAGATTAAATTTAGAGTTTTGCTGCTAAAATTGTCCAGCTTGCGGTATGGTAAGGACTAGTCTCTACTTACTCGATCGATTATCGACATATTACAGTGCAAACAGGAAGACTATACGGAGTTAGCGTCGGTACGGGAGATCCAGAATTAATTACAGTTAAAGGATTGCGTCTTTTACAGCAAAGCGAAATTGTTGCTTTTCCTGCTGGGATGAATAATCGTCTGGGAATAGCTCAAAGTATTATCTCTGACTGGCTACAACCACAACAAATACTTTTACCCTTAGAATTTCCTTACCTTCGGGATCCGCAAAAACTACGATCGGCTTGGCAGAAAGCAGCACACCAAGTTTGGCAATATCTAGCAAGGGGGAAAGACATTACCTTCGCCTGCTTGGGAGATGTCAGTTTCTATAGTACTTTCACCTACTTAGCCCAGAGTTTACGGGAAATAGCTCCAGAGGTACAGATAGAGACCGTTCCAGGTGTATGTTCTCCCATGGCGATCGCCTCGGTCTTAAAAATTCCTTTAACAGTCAATCAACAAAAACTCGCCGTACTCCCCGCATTGTATTCAATTGAAGAACTAGAAACAGTACTTTCGTGGGCAGAAGTAGTGGTGTTATTGAAAGTTAACTCTGTTTATCAGCAAGTTTGGCGGCTCCTCAAGGAGCAAAACTTATTAGCTTCTAGCTGGGTTGTCGAAAAAGCAACTTTTCCAGAGCAAAAAATTTACGATAATTTAATTGACCACCCGCAACTAAACTTATCTTATTTTTCTCTTATGTTGATTGCCAAGAACTAACATATCATTTCTAAAACAGCAAAAAAGTTTATTTTTTTTACAAAAAATATTGCAAAATGTTTTAACTTGGTTAAAAGTTATACAAAATCGCTGCTGCCCATGTTACTTTGGTCTAAAAGAAAAAACCAAATCTCAATCAAATAATAGGAGTTCAGCGTTTTGGATATCCAATCTACCTACCAAGAACCAGAAGTATTGCGGGAAGATATTGGTGAATATGTGGCACAATTACAGCTACACATGGCACTTCAAGCTCGTAATTTAGTTCCTACTCTAGATAATACGGGTATCAATAATAGCCGACAACAATTGCTCCAAGAAACTCAAGCAGTAATTGAAAAGCTAGCATCTCGGCAATCTTTATAAAGAGATCGCGAAGTAGATTAGTGTAATCGAATCAAAATAGACCGAGAGTTCGATCTTTTTTCTAACTTTCTATTTAGTATTGGCAATTTAAACATTAACTAAATTAAACTGCTGGACTGACCTTATGTAGTTGAATAGATAAACAGTTGAGTTCGATAACAGGTAAACAACTAAGGCATAATTTCAACTGCGTCAGTCCACTACTCTGCTGCTAATTGAGAAGTTGGCAAAGATCTTAGATTTTTTAAATTCAATCTGGAAGCTAATTATTGACAATCTTATCTAAGCAATAGAAATACTGAAAAAACTGAGAAGCTTTCGCTGTAAGAATCAATTTTTTAGACGGTATATCTAGATATTTTTATTGAAATCTAACCAACTAAAGCAACTAAAAAACTTTAAACTCCCTAGAGAATATACGTAGATCTAACAGTCATTTATTTGACATCTATCTTGTCAAAATTGCTGGTTTTAAGTCGATTAGATAATTGTTAAGAACTTTATATTTGCGATCGTCTATTGGATAGATAGATATTAGTCTCTAAAGCTTAAAATTAATTCAGTTAGTAAGCCAAGATCGAGATAAAGCTAGCTTAAATAAACTAAAATTGTCTGAAGCCCTACATTATTATATATACTTAAATCTCAATCATTAAATCTTTAACAAGAGTAGATTTACTGAGATAGTTTAGCTACTCTAATTTCTTAATTTTTACTAGTAGTCCGCCAACTTTGATTTGAGGGATAAATATTGATAAGTATCTCCCCCTGCTACATGCGGAATTACGCCTTTGTCCTGCTTCCCCTGCTTCCCCTGCTTCCCCTGCTTCCCCTGCCTGCCCTAACCCATCAATTAATTGTTGACAGAGTACTACTGCGGAGATATTTAACTATGTCCACACGGGAGAAACTGAAGAGGATCGATTTGGACTTGGGGTATATCCGACGGAAATTTTTTGGGGTGAAACCAGAAGTATGAATGGTGGTACTTTTGGTTATCGTTCTGAAGTAGATTATTTTCTCAGTGATGAGGTGACGATTTCAGTCTTGGTTAACCAAAGCAATATCAAGTCTGAGTTGGTCAAATTCGCTGTTAAAGCTGCGATCGCTCATACTTTGGGATTAGGAGATGCTGCGACGATTCAAGGTACGGCAGAGGACGACTATCTAGATCGAACAGCAGAAAATGAAGCTATTTATGGTTTTGCAGGTAACGATATCATTTTGGGAAATAGCGGTTGGGATCTCTTAGATGGTGGTTGGGGTCAGGATTACCTACAAGGCGATCGAGGTGACGATCTGTTATTTGGTCGAGAGGGTAAAGATCTGCTTGATGGCGGTTTAGGTAGCGATTTTTTGAATGGAGGGAGAAATAGCGATCGCCTCCTTGGGGGAGAAGGTAATGATGCTTTACTAGGTGGACGAGGCAATGATGCTCTCGATGGTGGCAAAGGTAACGACATTCTCGATGGTGGTGAAGGTGACGATTTAATTGAAGATCTTCAAGGTGACAATACTCTTTATGGCAATCGGGGTCACGATACTTTGTTTTCAGGTGGAGGTGAGGATTGGCTTTACGGAGATGCAGGGAGCGATTGCTTTATTCTTTCTCTTGAAGGTACAGATATTATCTCAGACTTTACTAGCGGTCGGGATTTATTAGAGTTACCAGAGGCAATGGACTCTGACGACCTACAAATTATTCAAGGTCAAGATGAAAATACCATCTATACCATCATTAGTTCTCCATCAGAAACCATAGCTATCTTAACTGACCTCAATCCAGAAGATTTATCCCCATCAGACTTTCAGTAATTTTTGATTCGCAATGAAATATCAACTAATATTCTGGACTCTATTCGGAATCAGTTTGGGCATCGATTTCTGGGGCGATCGCCAATCTCATTCTGCTCCCGCACCAGTTTTTCGACCGATTATTCAAGAGATTCGTACTCGCATCCCCTCGAAATTACAACTGCGTTTACCGACTAATCTTCCTCCTTTAAGCGAAAATGTCACTCTTTATTCTTTTATTCCTGACGATGACTTCGATCTGATTAGTCTGGGTTCAGAAGACCTCAATACTTTTATGGTCTTGGTATCAGACATTCCTAATTGTCAGCAACAAGATAACCCCTTGGACTGCACCGTAGGAATCATTGGTGTTAGCGAAACCACTTCTAAGTCTGATCTGGCGATTGATGACTTGCCTGATAATATTGCCGATCTTACTCCTGTTGAGTTGAATGAATACGCCCAAGGTTTTTATTTTATTCAAGATAGAGATTATCAATTAGTCATCTGGAAACAAGACCGATTGGCGCATTTATTAATTGCTGAAAATTGTGAAGATAATTGCATTTTAAAACAAGAATTAATTGAACTGGCTAGATCCGCTGCCAACGAGCCAGCTATTACTAGTTCGGATACTAGTTTGTATTCATATTAAACAGCTACAAGCTGTTGAGCAATTTTCTATCGCTACACAAAAAATTATTACTAGAAGCAAGATATGTTTTATCTATGGCAACCAACAGATACAATGGCGATCGCGCAACTAGAACATTTTGCCCAGGGTACTACTGACGGCAGAGAGTTAGAACGATTTGAGCTTCTCAGTCAGGGTATTAGTCCAGAACGTATTGACCAACTGATTCCCAATCGTCCCGAAGATGAGACTACTAGTTTAATTTTCGCTACCCAACAAATTAAACTAGATGTGCTATTACGAAGTCTCTTGTTAATGCATGAGAATTGGTATTACTTCTCAATTGCTGGCTGATGAAAAGGGCATTTGGCTTCAGAATCCCGCTCCGACTTCCAAGGATCGGGTTGATAGAAATAGTTGGGTTTGAGAATGCGGTTGTCCATCTCCAAAGGATATACCTGAGTAAGCGAGCCAGAAATGGGAGGAACAATCCAACCCCAGTCTGCATGAACGGGACGTAAAGAGCGTTGCTCGTCTGCCATAAACTGCATAAAGTAGTCGGTCATGGTGTGATGGTCGATTAGTCTGACTTCTTTCTGTTTAAAGGAATGCAATACGGCGATATTCAGTTCGACTGCTGCTCGGTCTTTCCAGAGGGTATCGTTGCTACTACAGTCTAAGCCCATCTTTTCGGCAATCTTGGGAAGCATATTATAACGATAGGTATCGCTAAAGTTACGTCCGCCAATTTCCGTTCCCATATAGAAACCATTAAAAGGCGTACAGCTATACTGAACTCCGCCTAAATCTAGGGACATATTACAGACGGCGGGGAGGGCATACCATTTTAAACCTAATTCTCTAAACCATTCATACTGAGGATGGGCGATCGCAACATCTAAGATAATTTCGGGAGGGATCTCAAACCATTTTGGTTCTTTTCCTGGTAGTTGAATGACCAAGGGCAAGTAATCAAAAGCGGTGCGGTTGGCTGGTGGTTGCCAACCCAGTTTAATAGCCTGTTCGGTAAATTCTAGGTTGGCTGGATCTCCCAAGACTGTGCCATCTTCTTGTCTGTATCCTGCATAGCGTAATAGTTGCGAGTTCCACAAGCGTCTGCCATCGGGTTTAAACGTCGTCATCAAAGCCCTTAGATCGCCATTATTAGTAGCAATCTTGATATGATCGACCAAAGCAGCAAACATCTCTTCTTCCGTCTCTAGATGGCGCAGATCCCGTATCTGAAGACTCTGCCAAAAATATCGCCCCACACATCGACTGCTGTTACGCCAAGCTAACCGCGCCCCATAGCTCAATTCATCAAAGGTATGTTCGTAAGTACCAGTTTTGGCGATCGCCGTTTCTACTTCTCGCCAACGGGGTAAGAAGACTTCGGGCAGTCCTCTTTCTACATAACACTGTTTGAGATATGCGTCTGCTTCCTTAGCTACTTCGCCTACAGGCTGGACATCAAAACTATAGCTTTCAATACTTTTAACTCCTCCCGCTACCTGTACCGCATCCCGTTTGGGAGGTTCTGCATTACCTTCTTCGTCTAACTGAGAAGAAAATAGTTCCTGACGAATGGCATCTGCTGTCCATCCTGCCTCTAAGAGATGCGATCGCACTGCATCCATGTAACCTTGTGGCCCGCAAAGATAAGCGATCGCACCTTCACTGTAGCTATAGTTTTCTTTTACTTGTTTGGCGGTCAATCTTCCTTGAGTGCGGGTAGGATGCAGTCTGACTTGAAAATTAGGAAATTTCTTTTGCAAGAAGTTTAATTCAGTTTGAAAGATAAAATCTTCTGGTTGGGGTGCAGACCAATCTAAATAAAAGGGACGAAAATCTTTACGACTAGCTAGAGTACGCAGCATCGAGACTGCGGGAGTCACGCCAATACCTCCTGCAAAAAAGTAGACCCTTGGTTTGTCTTCTAGGATATATTCCCCACGGGGTTGAGAAATCCGAAACAGGGCATTGTCGTCAGCGCGATCGCACAGCCAACGGGAGAATAGACCCATTTCTTCTCGTTTTACCGTGATTTCATATCTTTTATATCGATCGGCATTGGAAGATAGAGTATATGCCCTAGTTACCCACACGCCGTCTATTCTTCCCTGAATCAAAATATGCTGTCCTGGTTGATGGGGTAGGACTGGTTCGGTTACGGGACGAAACTGAAAGCGAAAGATCCCCCTTCCTAAATCTTGCTTGAGCAACATCTGGGCCACATCTAGATTTGCCGAACCCAACATCTCCTCAACTAGAGGCTGACAGCCACCACAAATCATGGTGATTTGTGTCTCTTCAGCAATTTTTTCTAGGGTGTCTAGTCCCCCTGCAATCATCTCTTGTAGTTGACCGCAGGTAGTTTGGGTACAGTTGCAAACAATGCTTTCTGGATCGATGAGGTTTGACACTTCCTCAATTTGTAATTCCCCTAATTCTCGAAACAGGTTAATCTGCCAACGCGGGAGGGATTCTTGTTGGAACATCAGATTGTTAGCCAGTCTTCTCCCCAACCATGTCCCCTGTACCGACATTCCTACCAGGCGATCGTCTTTAAATTGAAGGATGCGTTGACCACCGCGATCCGTGAAATACTCGACAGACTCCGCATCGCTCAGATCGCCATTTTCCCATCTCCACTCCACAGCGCGATTATCTAGGGTACGTACTCCTACTAAGATGCGATCGTCATTTTGCAACATCCGAGTCGTTAAAGCTGGCTTGCCGTCTAGAGTCCCCTCGCTAATGGTTAAGATTCCCCTACCAGGAAGAATATAGACATTAACGAAATCTAAAACGTGATTTTCTAACCAAGTCCCCAGTGACGTACTCCCCCGTCCCAACCATTCCGCAGAAGATTGAGAGATTGGTAATTGGACACCGTCGTAACTGTCGATCCAAGCCAACCAAGCCCGGATGGTTTTTTCCTCCATACCTCTGAGTCCTAAATCGTAGAGTACGGTGGAACGAGGAACGTTGACATACTGTACCTTTCTGGGGAGATCCGCCAAAATTTTATCGAGGTATATTCCCAAACCAGCAATAAATTCATCGAAATCTATCGAGCCATCTTGATTGAGGTCTGCCTTATCGATTAAATGTTCTGCCTCTTCTGGGGTATAGGCAAGTTCGGTGAGATAGGCAAACATCTCATCGCGGTCTAAATCGCCACTATCATTGGTATCGATCGCCTTAAAACATCTTCTCGCAAAACTAATACCATCTAAATTGCGTTCGAGGACGGCAGAGATTTCCTGAGCGATATCGATACCTGTTAACTGACTTTTTCCTGTTAATACTTGGGGCGGGTTTGCCCTGTTTGTACCTGCGATCCAGTTGTAGACTCCTTGGGCAATATCTTCTGGTGCAACCCAAGGAAGAGAATTATTTCCTAGAGGTAAGGAGAGGGTACGACGATACTTAATTTCTGGTTTGAAGTTGATTAAATCGGAAAATACAGGAGCGTGACGCAGTATCAAAACTTTTAGACCAGAATTATCGGCAATTTCTCCAGCTCTGGACAATCCCTGTTCCAAACCGCTGCTTTTTTCGGCACTAGGAGCAATCCAGACTAAGTTTTTAGTCTCGGCTTTGTGGGCAATTTCCACCACCGCATTGGTAAGATACATCGCTTTGGGGAAGTCAGCAGGAGCGATAAACATCACTACGGTATCGCTATCTGTAAACCAGTCGAGATTGTCTCGATCGAGGTTATTGACCTCAATTACATCGAAGAGATCCGCAGCTTGGAGTAGAATGATTAGCTGTCGTGCAGGTTCGTAGTCTGGTTGAGAAACAACAATTATCTTTCTCTCCACGATTAACTGGGTGTGCATAACGCAATTTTGGCGATCGCTTGGCTATTGATTTGCTATTGATTGTAAATGCTTCTGACTGTAGCTTGTGGGTAACTACAGATAATTTTTAGAACTACTAAGGCTCGTGGCGGATTTTGGTCGTAGCGAGACACTACTACAACAGGACGAGTCTTCGCAGCTAATCCCAAGTCTGCAAGCCAAACATCACCAGGTTTCGGGTTCAGCGAGTAAATCTAATACCTCTTGCGCTACAGTTCGCGAACTTAAGATATCCAGTGCATCTCGATCTGCGAGATCGATGATTTCTGCGATCGATTGCCGCACTTGGTTAACTGTATCAGGTTGCCATTCTTGGAGCTTTGTGTTTAACTTTTCTGCTAGAGTATCCATGAGCACATCTACCATTCGGCTATGTACCCTTAGCTTAACATTGCAACAGAATGTCTATCTACCTGCCTAATATGTGCTTACAGCAGTCCTCTGCTCAAGTATGATTTTCTGGCTTCGGTGCGCCGTGGACTGGAAGTGCGATCGCGCAAGCGCTGACTGGTCAGTTCGCAAATCGCAAACCAGAGAAACTAAGTGCTGGAGCCTTGAAAACACTGAGGTAATTCAAAATGATTGCTATTCAAGCGGAACTTTCAGATTGACAAAACAGCATAACCTATGCGGTGTGGGAGATACAGCCCTGTTGAGCTGGTCATTTACTGGGTACAAATTAGGGAAATACCAAGTAAATCTAATGCTTTTTGTTGTAATGCAGTAGGTTGAGTTATCTTGTCAAATGTCACCCTCTCTCCCTGTAAATTGATTTGAATTTTATTTTGGGTAATGGTGGCTAAATCATTCAATAAAGTAGAAAAACTATGAACAGGCAAGTTCTCGTGATTTCGCTTATTACCAGCTTTTTGCTTGGCAATTGCTGAGGGTTGATATCTTAAGAGTTGCCCGAAGTCTGATGAGTCAATTTCTTCTTCAAATAAAATTGATTCCAGAGCCTTCCTCATATGCCATTCCACATAATAAGCCAAAAAACAGAGAAAAATATGCCCTTTGACTCGATGGTCTAGATAATGATAAATGGGACGTACTTTTAAATCAATTGTTTTCAGACATCGAAAAGCTTGTTCGACTTTTGATAATCCTTTATATGCTCTTACTGTCTGAGCTGCATCCATCTTTTCCGACTCAACAGAAGTTCGAATAATGTAGACGACCTCTAAGATTTTTTCTCTCTCGATTACTTCTGATTTTCTTCCATAAGCAAAATGAGAATCTGAGAGTTCAATCTCAAATAACTTTCCTACTTTAAATTTATTTAAAACTTTTCCTACTCTTAACCCAATTTTATCTGCTCCCTTTAATGCTCTCTTTTCTCTTTGAGTAGCTGTTTTTATTTTGTCTAACTCTTTTTCGGTTGCGAGTAATAATTCTTCTCTAACTTGAGCATTTTTCTCAGCAATTAAAGGATTACGACAAGCGATTAATCTTTCTCCTGGGTAATCATTACTTTCTATTGCTATGACATCTTGTTCATCAAATAGTCCTAATTGAATCTGGTCAACTTCTGCTAGTTTTCTGATTTGACTCTTGGTTAAGGCTGTAATCCAATAAGCTCCCTCTTTGGCTTTTAGCTCATCTAAAATATTAGCGTTGGTAATCGTTCCTCTATCTCCTACCCACACTACTTGAGAGATGGCAAAACGTTTATGTACTTTAGAAATTTGTTGTGCTAAAGTTTGACGGTCTAAACGATTCCCTTCAAATACCTCTACTGCAATTGGACAACCTTCTTGATTACATAAAATGCCAAAAACTATTTGTAGTTTGCCTTTCTTTTTATCCCGACTATAACCATAAGCTGCCAAGGAACATTCCGTTCCTTCTACATAGGTTGAAGTTAGATCGTAAAGAATTAATGACCCATTTTGGAGATGCCTCGATGCTAGAGCATTTTCAATGTCTATCTGTTTTGATAATAACCAATCTAGAGCTTCATAATATTCATTTCTGTCCCCATGAGATAATCCTAGTAATTCTCCTAAACTGGAACTAGCTGTTTCTGCTCTGATTCCTCTAACTGTCCCTAGTTTTGAAGTTGGGTTGATAATTCTGGAGACAATCATTGCTACCGCTAAATCCCGTGAACGAGTTTTTTTTGATTCAATTAATTGGGGAATTCCTAAGAAGATTGATTGTTCCTAATACGCAGGCTACATGACCATGAGGTAAACTCCGCAGTACATTACAAAGTTGAGGTAATTCCTCTTGATTAACTACAGATGCACCCTTGAGAGACAGACGAAGATTATCTACTACTTCATCTGGCAATTTAGAGAGGTTGGCTAAGGTTCTTTTCTTGACTTTTTTTCCTTCTCGCGCTTGACTCTCTGAGAAGAACGGCAGGAGGGGAATTTCTGTTAGGAACTTTTTCTATATACATGACTACATTATGCCGGAAATTGTCCTGCCAAAACTATTAAGAAATCCTTAAATTACATGGCTACGCTTTTCAATAATCAATCCTTCAATCTACTTTTATATATAGCTTTGAGTGTGTTTTAGTTCATTTGTATGCTGAAAGTTCCGTTAAATAAGATACCAAGTAATTTAATTAATGAAGCTGCTTGTTACCACAAGATAGCTGTGTGAGGCGATCGCTTGCTGTCAATGCTAACAGAAAAAATTAAATCAACCTTGAAAGAGGCGGGGAAAAAATTAACTGGCTCAAAGAAAAGAGCTTTTATGGCAAAGCGTAACAATGGATTATTTGAATAGTTCACCAAGATATGCAGAAACTGAACTGGGATGGTCGAGGAAAGCGATCGGCTTTGGATTAAAAGAATTAAAAACTGGAATAGTTTGTGTCGATAACTATCAAGCAAGAGGAAGAAAAAAAACCGAGGAGCTACTACCCCAATTAGAAAAAGATATCTCTGACTTAATAGATAATTATTCTCAGGCAGACCCCCAATTCAAGTCAACTTTTAGCTAGACAAAAATTAGTGCAAGAGCAGTCAAAGAAGCTTTGAGATCGGAGAAAGGATATACAGAGCAAGAATTACCCTGCCGTCAAACTATTGGGGATATTTTGAATCGAATGGGTGATCGTTTAAAAAAACTCAACTCGTCAAACCACTGAAAAAAATTCCGGAAACGGATGCCATTTTCAAGAACAATGCTCAAGCTAATAAAAAGGCGGATGACAATCCCAAAGTCTTGAGGATTTCTATAGACTCCAAGGCTAGAGTCAAAATTGGTAATTTATCCAGGGGAGGAAAAGCTAGATACAAAGAAGCTATTAAAGCATCCGATCACGATCATAATTGGTCTGAAACGTTAATCCCATTTGGAATTTTAGATTTAAATCAAGAAAAATTATCAGTTTATTTCGGAACATCTTCCGAAACCGCTGATTTTATTGTAGATTGTTTGTCAATGTGGTGGCTAAATAATCAACAGAGTTACCCAGAATTAGAAGAATTAGTAATTAATCTGGATAAGGTCATTTCTCATCGTCGCGCTCGCACTCAATTGATCAAACGAATTGTACAGTTTTCTCTCAAAAATAAATTAAAAATACATCTAATTTATTATCCCCCTTATCCCGCGTAAATATAACTCGATTGAAAGATGTTGGGCAGTTCTAGAAAATTATTGGAATGGAGTTGTTTTAGATACAGTCTCTTGTGCAATTAACTGGGGATCTAACATGACCTGGAAAGGTAAACATCCTAATGTTCATTTAATAGAAAATATCTACCCCAAGGGAATCACAGTTTCGTCATCCGAGTTACAATCTTTTCAACAATTTTGGCAACCTTCTGAAAGTTTACCCAAGTGGGATGTTACTATTGTTCCTCCTTGAGTGGTACATTATTTAAGCGCAAGTCCCTAATTCAATCTCAGTCACTCATACCGATGGTTTCTTTTTGGAATGACTATAGACTTTTGTTTTGGATAATTGCGATCGCTCCTTACATAAACACAATAATAAGCAATAGGAAACTAAAGAGGGATAACACTGTTTGCAGGAAAATAGGTAACATTAACGATTTCATTTTTGTTCCTCCTGAATATGTATAAATTTAACCAATCATATCTAAATAGTTTTTAATTTCTTAATTGTTTAATAGGTCGGAAAAATATAATTTATGCTGCTCATAAGATTGAGCAGTGCTGTCCATAACAAAAAATGCGGAATGCACTCGACAGCACACAGCTTGAGGTCACCTCAAGCTTGTGCCGAGCCCAGTCACGAGCGATCGTAACTGGGTTTAACTATATAATCTATCTGACTAGTTCGTTACATTTGAAAAACTATTGAGCAGCTTCCTCTTTGAGAAGATTTACTTTCACTACTTTATTTTTCTCTTCTTCAGATAATGGTAAAGTTAGATTTAAAATTCCGTCTTTATAGTCTGCGGTAACGTTGGTGTTTTGAATGCGTGCTGGTAAAGGAATTACTCTTTGGAATTTACCGGATCTAAATTCAGAACGAGTTCTACCGTTTTCTTCTGATTTAGTTTCGGATTTTCTTTCACCTGCGATCGCAACACGGTCAGCCATCACTTGAATGTCTAAATCTTTGGCTGACATGCCAGGCACTTCTAGTTTTAGATGTAAAGCATCATCGGTTTCGGTAAGTTCCGCAGCGGGGATTCTAGCTAGATTATCAAAGCCTTCCCAGTTTGCAGGAGTCAAAGCATCATCGAATAGACGATTGAATTGGCGTTGTAAAGAGTTGATTTCTTGCCAAGGATTGTATCTTACTAAAGCCATAGTTATGCCTCCTTTGATTGACAATTTGATAGTTGATTAACTTAGACTTTCTGTATATTTCTTATCGTTATTTATATGTTAATCAAACAATCAAAACTAAAGAATTGTGGCTTGTATCCCAAGGATACTAGGGTTTTCTCCCCGAACCAAAAGTAGTAGTAAAAACTAGAATCAATCAAGTTCGGTTGATCAATGAAAAACTGATTTTCAAGAGAAATATGGATGATTTAAAAATCGAGGGCTAAACTTGAGTCATCATTTGGTAAAACTAATAAAACAACCAATGATAATAATTGATACGGCGATCGCAATTAAAGGCTATATTCTGGCAGTGTATTATTGCTCGGATCAATTTTATCGTCTCTCTATTATTGGCGATCGCGGTGAAGTATTCGATTTCAATGACATCTTTTACTGCGAGAAAATAGCTATTAATCGAGGTAAAGCCATTATTAGAACTATTGCTTAATCAATTTAGGATGAGAACGGTGGGAAAGAATTCCCACAACCAAACGACCCGTGAGTCGCAAGCGTACGCCTAATTGAGCGGAAGTTCCCAGGCAGAAGTTGTCGGAATCGAACCCCTACCAGCGATTTGGGCTATTCCCCAAATCGCTCACTTATTTTCTGTACTGCATTGGCTAACTCATACAGTGCTGTCTCTACAATCACCACTCGACCATCAGGTAAATCTAGTCGCATGCTAATGCTGGTTCGACCTGAGACCATCCCCTCTGGCATCGCCACTATCTCAATGGGGGATGCCTCATCTCCCAGGTAAATCACCTCTTTATCTAAGAGGTCGCTCCAATGTTCCTCTGGCTCAAGAATCGTATGAAAGGTCAGCATCGGATTGTCCCTGCTTTATAATTTCCTCAGATTCCTATTCTAACCTTAACGTTTGTAAGCCTGACTGTTTGCGATCGCCTGTCTCCTCAGTTGTCGCGGGAGCGGTTTTATTGTTTTCCCCCTTTCGTCCCCAAGGCGGGTTCGGTCGCTACGCTTCCCCCACCTTCGGCTTCGTTGATTATCACACAGCTCTGGAAAAACATATCAAATAAATAACCTTACACAACAACAACAACAATAAAAAACAAATTCGATTTTTAACATTGTAAAAAAACATTGTGTAATTTATTCACAACATGTATGATGTTTACTATGAAAGTTCAAAAAGGCAAATCACCAGCAGGTCAAACAGTGTGGATGGTTCTAGATGATAATTACTTACCCATCGAACCAATCCAAAGATACTTGCGTTACTTAGATAGCAAGGAGCGATCGCCAAATACCATTCAAGGTTATGCTCGTAATCCTGTCGGGGCGACACAAAATGCTAAAGAGTAGATGAAATCAAGCTTGCAGCCCTAAGACCTCGCTGATAATTAGCGCATTTCTGGGGACTTAACTTCATTAATTCCCGAATTTCAACAGCAAAGAATTGAATCGACTCCAGCCAAGCGATGGCGTGTAAACCTAGATAAAAGTTGCTGTGTCTGGGATGATTTCTGCCTTTTTCTCTGACTCGACCCACATATTTAGCTACTCCTTTATTCTTGATGATTTCTCCACATAAAGTAGCTTGAGAATAAGCCAGAGTAATTAGCAGGATTAAAGTCATTAATCTTTTATCTGACACTTTTGTTCCTTCGAGATTATAGCCACCACTTTTAAAGTCTCGGAACATTTCTTCAATCCCAAATCGTTTTTGATAAGCGTTAAGAGCTTCATCTAAACTATTCAAATTGGTCAGAATAAACCAGGCTTCATCTGCCGTCCAACCTCGATATTTTCTTTTCCATTTACAGGCAATATTAGCTCCCGCAAATCCCTTAGTCTTGGTAACTTTTACTCCTTGAAAATAGAGGGATACTCCTGGTTTTAATCCCACTGCTGATAACTGCATCCAAACTTCTTGTTCTACCTCCAGATAGCAGTTCCGTTTCAATCGTAAGCAAAAATAAGTTTTTTCCTGTTGCTGCAACCATTTAGCTAAATCAACTGAGCAAAATTCTCGGTCTCCTAAGATGACTTTTGTATAACCTTTTAATACTGGTAAAACTCTACCCAAAATTGCTGTTTGCGTTTCTAAGTCGCTGTTTCCTACATGGTCTAATAGCTCAAAGTAAATGGGAATAGCTCTATGATTAATAATCAGACTAACCATCAGTAAATTAATCAATCCCCATCTCGTTCTGTCTATGGCAATACATAGCACTTCTTCTTTAGCAAACCGCTGGTTTAACCAATCTTTGAAAATCGGTAGCCAAATTGTTTCAATCGTTAAACTTGGTAAATCTAAAAATCTCTGTAGTTTTTTGCGACGACTTTCAAAGAGAATCGGTTGAGGGAACTTATTGGCTAGCTCTTCTAATCTTACCCATCGATAACTTTGTAGTAGTTGTACCAGAATTGAAAGTATTAAATATTGAGCTTTATTCAGTTGAGTTGTTAGATGCGTTTGATAAAGTTCTGGAAACATTTAAATCATTGCTAATAATTGGCTATTATTGCAGATTGCCGAACATCACGTCTAGCTCAATCCCAGGCTCCATCAGCTTTTTACTTTAATTGTGTCACCCCGCCAGGGCGATCACGCCTTACCCAAAAATCCAGAGACAGGCGATCGCGCCGTTTTGAGCATGTTTGACGCTGTGGCAAGTTGTCTTATTTTCAGGATGTCCCAAAATTAAATAAGCCTTGTAGTGTT
>JASJEI010000342.1 GCA_030064795.1 Pleurocapsa sp. MO_226.B13
TTCAGAATGTAGTCTTAGCGTCGTTCCCCTTCGTTCTGGTAGTGGTACTAGAATCAAAATACTCGACTCGATGGCAATGGGTTTACCCGTAGTGACTACCAGTATTGGTTGCGAAGGATTAGAAACTGCCGATGGTCAGCATCTCTTGATTGGCGATCTTCCTGCTAGCTTTGCTAAGGCTGTAGTGGAATTAAATAAAAATCGGGACTTATGGCACAAATTACAAACTAATGGTCGCCAATTGGTTGAATCAAACTATGATTGGTCAGCAATCTTCGCCACTTACGAACAAGAACTATTAAAACATCAAGCTTGGATACAGGTACAAACTCCAGAGTAATGAGTAATGAGTAATGAGGAACAACTGACTACTAACCACGCTCTCAGACGCGATATATCGCGTCTCTACCCACCAACCACTCGCATAAATTTTAGTACTCAGAGCTATATATAAGTGCTATCAGCAGTTTCTGGTTTAAGAGCGAAATTGCGATCGCTATCAAAATCAGAGCGATTTTGTTGCTTTTCTTTACATAAGTTGTTAACTTTAGTAACATAAACAACACGAAAGCTTAATAATTAGGTCGAGTACGATGAACGTTAAATGGAAAAAACTAATTTTTCGAGTTGGCGTCTGGTTAACCTTAGAGTTATTTTTCGATAGCGTCGGGTTAGATACGATCGCCGACTACAGTGAATTTGTCTTTGAGCGTAACTTGATTACTTTAACTTATTAATCATCCCATAGAGGATCGAAATCGACCTTTGGGTAAATGCATAACTGGATGCTACTTTTCGGATCGCAATTTCCAGGATTTGTTTCCCAATTAACGACTTTAACAAAAATCAAGCATATTTAATTTTATTTATCATCAACTTTATCCAGCGTCATATGACAACAGAATCTAATCATAATAATCAAGCAAGCCAACCAACTTGGAAAATCAAACTTCTATACGACGGAGAATGTCCTTTATGCGTGCGAGAAGTAAACTTTCTGACCAAGAAAGATGCAGGTAGAGGGATTGTTAATTTTGTAGATATTGCCGCTCTCGATTACGATCCCAAAGATAATGCAAATATCGATTTTGCTACAGCGATGGGTCGGATTCACGGCATTTTACCCGATGGTACTGTAATTAAAAATGTCGAAGTATTTCGGAGAGTTTATGAAGAGCTAGGTATGGGCTGGATATATGCGATTACCAAATTGCCGATCTTAGGAGCGATCGCCGATTGGCTCTATGGTATTTGGGCAGATTGGCGATTAAAACTTACAGGCAGACCAGATCTAGAAGCTATAATGACCGAAAGAGAACAAAAAATCAAGTCCAATTCAGGAAGGTGTCGGATAAGTTGATGGTTAGAAAACTGGCAATAATCGTTAACTCCCGACAAATACGGTCGAACTAAGGCGGTTCGCAATGCTATTATCAATGTGCCAGTAATTATTAATAAGGTAACAATTATGGTTCAAGCACCTGTATCTCCAGTGGTGCTAGCTATCTTAGATGGTTGGGGTCATCGTGAGTCAACAGAGGCTAACGCTATTGCCACTGCTAAAACACCAATATTTGATAGCTTGCAAGCTGCATATCCCAATACACTCATCAATACATCGGGTAAAGATGTAGGACTACCTGACGGTCAGATGGGAAACTCAGAAGTAGGACATCTGAACCTGGGTGCGGGGAGAGTTGTTCCACAGGAATTAGTTAGAATCTCGGATGCAGTAGAGGATGGTTCTCTATTAGAGAATCAAGTACTAATTGATGCTTGTACCAAGGTCAATGCAGCAGGAGGTAAATTACACCTTGTTGGTCTTTGTTCGGAAGGTGGCGTTCATTCCCATCTAAAACATTTAATTGGACTACTAAATCTCGGTAAATATCATGGGGTCCAAGATATTTGCATTCATGCTGTCACCGATGGTAGGGATACCTACACGACAGAAGGAATTAAAGCCCTCAACAAAATCCAAGACCAAATTAAAAAAATCGAGATCGGTAGAATTGTAACTGTTAGCGGTCGCTATTTTGCCATGGATCGCGATCGCCGTTGGGATCGGATTCAACAGGTCTATGAGATTATGACTCAAGATCTGATTACAGACAGACGTGCTGCTGGGGAAGTCTTGGAAAGTTTTTACGCCCAAGAAATTACCGATGAATTTATTCCCCCCACGAGAATCGCTTCAGGGGCGGTTGAACCTGGCGATTCGATAATATTTTACAATTTTCGTCCCGACAGGGCAAGACAACTAACCTATGCTTTTGTCAGCGATAATTTTGAAGGCTTTACCAGAGAAAAAATAAGTCCGATTCACTTTGTTACCTTTACTCAATACGATCCCAATCTAGAGGTAGAAGTAGCTTTCAAGCCCCAAAACCTAACTAATATTTTGGGCGAAGTAATTGCCAATCGAGGCTTACGTCAATTTCGCACTGCCGAGACTGAAAAATATCCTCATGTTACCTATTTCTTTAATGGTGGTTTAGAAGAACCTTTTGCGGGAGAAGATCGAGAATTAATTCAAAGTCCGATGGTGGCTACTTACGATCGCGCACCAGAAATGTCGGCACAAGCCGTTACCGAAGTAGTTTGCCGTGCAGTCGATAAAATGGTCTACTCCCTAATCGTAGTTAACTATGCTAACCCTGACATGGTAGGTCATACTGGTAATTTGGAGGCAGCAATTCAAGCAATTGAAACTGTCGATCGCTGTCTGGGTCAAGTTATAGAAACTGTTAATAAGGCTGGAGGGACGCTATTGATTACTGCCGATCACGGTAATGCCGAATATATGCGTGATGAAGCTGGCAATCCTTGGACGGCCCATACAACTAACCCCGTACCTTTTATTTTAGTTGAGGGAGAAGCAAGAAAAATAGTCGGACACGGTACAGATATACCGCTGAGAAAAGATGGCTGCTTGGCAGACGTTGCACCCACCATTTTAGAAATCTTGCAAATTCCTCAGCCAGCAGAAATGACTGGTAAATCTTTGATTGAATCGGCAGCTTACGAAACCAAGAAAAATCGGACTCCAATCCAGATCCCAATGTAAGTTATTGGCGAGCTATAGCAATCCTATTTGATTGGTGAAAATTCTGACGTTAAATGTGTTTTGTCATTAGTCCTTGGTCATTTGTTTATTCTCACATCTGATTCCAGATTGCTATAGAACAAGTAATCGCTAGTGATGTTGTTTTTAGCTAGCTTCGCTAAACAGCACCAATATTTTATTGGTGCTAATTTTTGTCTGTTCGCTCTTTTTTGGTTAAGTTCGTCGAGCTAAGAATAAACTTGAATATCGCTCTCTCAACAGCCTACAATAATAATCAGTCTTAAATTAAACTTAAAAATATAAATTAGATTTTGCCAATGAGTGCTTATCAGTTAATTCAAATTATTTGGGCAGCATCTGCCTTTTTATCAATAGTATTTATCCTTTTACACAGTCCCAAAGGCGATGGTTTGGGCGGTATTGGCGGACAGTCGCAAATGTTTACTAGTACCAAAAGTGCGGAAAACGCTCTCAATCGTATTACCTGGGGTTTGGGTATTACTTTTATCGCTTTGACTGTAGTTTTAAGTGCGGGTTGGTTAGGATAGACTAATTTAATCTTGGCAAATATGAATCAATGGCGGTTGAGTTGGCAAAAATTTATTTTTTTGACGATCGCCATTTGTTGGCTAATTTTGGTTTCCGAGCGGATTTTAGCTTTAGCTCAACCGAGCTTAAACTCAGATTTCCCCGCACCGAAAGTTCACTCGCTACCAGAGTCTTTAGCTAACTGGCAAGATTTAGAAAACCAAGGTGACTATTTTGGTCAAATTGAATCAACTTCTCTGGGTTATTTAGTTTGGTCGCAGTTTCCGCTCCAAGTTTATATCCAGCAACCAAACAGTTTTACAGATTCCGCAGCGGATCGACGTTTTCAACAGTGGGTAGTAGCAGTAAAGAGCGCGATCGCCGAATGGAATATTTATCTACCCTTAGAGATTGTCTCAGATCCAGAAATAGCAGATATAGCGATCTGGCGATCGCAACCCGAAAGAGAGGTAAAATTGAACCCCGATACGGGACTATTTGACATTCCTAGAGCAGTTGCTGCTGAAACAAGCTACAAGTTTTATCTTCAACAAAACCCTCCAGTTATTGCTCACAAAATGGCAATACATATCAGTCCTAATTTTGCAGGAATCTCTCTGTTGGCTACTGTCCGTCACGAACTAGGTCACGCATTGGGAATTTGGGGACATAGCCCAAAGGAAAGCGACGCACTATACTTTTCTCAAGTAAGCGATCCTCCTCCTATTTCTCCCAGAGATATCAATACCCTAAAAAAAATCTATCAGCAGCCGACTAGATTGGGTTGGAAGATTGGAGAGAGTAGAAGGAATGAGAAATAATCAGTTGAATGATAGAAAATCAAAACAAAGGTAAGCTTAAAGCCGATCGAGTTAAAAATCTTGGAAGATGTTTTCGACGACTTTCACATTTAATTGGTAAGGGAAAACCAGCAGCTAATCTCTTTAATTAGTTCAGAATTTGTTAACTATGGGTAAAGAAAGTATCGGTTTAGATAGTCGAGTTTATGAATATTTACTCTCAGTATCGCTACGGGAAGCCGAAGTGTTGACCCAGTTGCGTCAAGAAACCGCTCGCCATCCTGCAAGTATCATGCAAATATCCCCCGATCAGGGACAGTTTATGGCATTCTTGGTTAAATTATTAGGAGCCAAAAAGACTCTCGATATTGGCGTGTTTACAGGCTATAGTTCCTTAGTGGTAGCATTAGCGTTACCTGAAGATGGTCGGGTTATCGCCTGCGATCGCGATCCTGAAGTAACCAAAATTGCCCGTCGATATTGGCAAGCAGCAGGGGTAGAACACAAAATCGATTTGCGTCTCGCGCCAGCCTTAGAGACATTAGATCGCTTAATTACTGAGGGACAGACGGGAAGTTTTGATTTTGCCTTTATTGATGCGGACAAACGCAACTATCATCACTATTACGAACGCTTATTAAGCCTGTTGCGTCCTGGAGGGGTTATTGCGATCGATAATGTTTTATGGTTTGGTAGCGTCGCCGATCCTCAAGATACAGATAAAAGAACGATCGCGATTCGAGAATTTAACCAAAAAGTACATCAAGATCGGCGAGTCGAAATCAGTATGCTTTCTATTGCTGATGGTTTAACTTTAGTGATGAAGCGGTAATTAGTTGTTGGTCATTAGCCATTGGTCATTGGTGACAAGTTAAGCTTGAATGGCGAAAATTCCCCAATTCCCCAAACAAATAAATAGTCAAAAGTAAAAAACCTACCCTGATGAGATCTCTCTCATCTCCCCCATATCTCCAAAAGCTCCCAAGTCCCCATTTTCCCTATTCCTCCTCCCTCATTCCTTCTCGTTCGACAACAGAATCCAGTAGCACTTGTTCGTACTTTTGTCCCACCTTATCCCAGGTGTATTCAGCTTCTACGAACGATCGCCCGTTTTGTGATAGTTTTTCTCGTAGCTTGGGTTCGGAGAATAAACGTCCAATAGCATAGATATATTCCTCTAAGGTATTGGCTCGCATTGCCCGTAGGATAGTTGTCTCATCTACTTCAAACTCGGCTAAAGCGCGATCGCTAGCAACTACAGGGACTCCCGATGCCATGGCTTCTAGAGTGCGGTTTCTCAGACCGTATCCCTGGCGAATGGGCAGAACGCAGACAGTTGCCCAATGGAGATACTCCACGACGTTACTCACTTTTCCCGTAACTACAATGCCAGATAATTCATTTAGTTCCAAAACTTCTGGAGTGGGGTTTGCCCCGACTAATTCTAAAACGGCTTCGGGATAGCGATCGCGAATTGCGGGAAAGACTTCTAATGCCAGAAAACGAGCAGCATCGATGTTCATCGGTTGGTTCATGTTGCCCACAAACACAATTCTTTGTCCCCCCTGGTTGGTGATGCGACGGGGGAATTTTTTTAAGTCTACACCGTTGGGAATGACAGCAACCGAGCTTTCTGGCTCTAGTTCCCTAACAATCCGCCGATCTTTACTAGTTACGGTGACAATCGCACTAAATTTTTCGAGATAGCTTTGCTCGTATCGTTTGCGCAGTCCCAAATTAATTTGATCTTTAAATTCATTTTCTGAATCTCCCGTGGCTAACTGATGTTTATATTTCCCGTATTCAGAAAAGTGGAGATTGAGAACAATTCCCAACTGTTGATGCCACTGCGGATCGATATAAATCTCATCATAACTATCTTCACAGGCAATTACGTCAAATTGATTTTCGGCAACCGCTTGTTTAACCCAATCTGCCATTTCTGGAGAACATTTCTCTAAAACATCTGGTGGTGTTCTCTGCTGAATAAACGCCCCTAAACGTTTGGCTTTTTTTATTAGTCCCTCTGGCTCGGTATTTGAATCTAAAGTAAAAATTACTAGCTCTTCTACCTGTTCTTCCAGAGCGGTTACTTCGGCATCGGTAACTTCTGAGCTACGACGAGTGACCAAGGTAACCCGATGACGACTCTGGAGATATTCTAGAAGATGAAATGCTCTGAGCTGTTTTCTGCCTTTAGTTGGAGGATAGGGAAAAGTAGAGCAGAGAATGAGGATATTCATTTTTCATTGCTGGTTATTGAGCATCAGTCATTAGTTAACAGTCGTGTATTAGCGTTAGTTAGGGTTGATTTCAGCCGATCGCTTTTATTTAAGTAACAAATAAAATAAATTGCCACTACCGTTTAGTCTACCTGCTCTTTCTCCTGCAATTTCACCACTACCTAAAAAAAGATCGACTCTGCCCGCACCTTTGATCGCACTTCCCGTATCTTGGTCTAAAACGTAACGGCTTACTACTCTAGTATCAATTTCTCCTGTTGGCTCGACTTCGGGGATAGGCGCGACAATAAGAGCCAATGCACCAGGAGGCATCAAAGACTTATCCGTGGCAATAGAGCGATCGCTCGTGACGGGAACACCTAAATTGCCCGTAGGGGGTTTGCCTTGGGTTTCGCGAAAAAAGATAAAGCGATTGTTACGAGGTATATATAAATCTAGCTTATCGGGATTGTTAGCAAAGTAGTCTAATAACTTAGGCAGACTTAATTCATCTTTGGTAAAGACACCATCTTCGACTAACTCAGCACCAACACTAACATAGGGATAATTAGTCGTACCGTTGTAGCCGACAGTCATCGTCGTACCGTCAGTCATTTTGAGCCTAGCCGATCCCTGTACCTGCACGAGAAAGGCTTCTAGGCGATCGCTCAACCAAACTAACTCCTGACCTTGTAAAAGGCTTTTACCATTGCCTAAGCCGTCTTTGCCTTCTAACTGAGCGCGAGTAGGATGGGGATGCGACCAACTTTTAAAGTTAGGGGGTTGACGATAGAGCGGATAGCGATATTCAGCAGTCCGAACGCGACTGGCAGTGTAGGTAGGTTCAAAATAGCCCGTAAACTCTACTTTACCTCGTTTATCTTTACCGACGGACTGATAAAAAATAAATTCTTGTTTTACTGCTGCTTCTAAGGCTGCGGGAGAAGTCGTAGTTAATAATAATTCTTGGAATCTAACCAGCGATCGCCTGACATTTTCTATACTAAACTTAGTATTGGCGTATTTGCTATAGCTACGGGCTGCTTTGGGGGTACTAAGATAATAGAGACTCTGCTCGATCGCCGTCAGTAAAGCCTGTCGTTGTGACTTATTCCAGGCTGCGGGTGTCTTAGCTTTGGTCTGGGTAGTAGGACAGCTAGGATTGGTACTCCAGCGATAAACGGTGCGTTGCTGGTGGTTTACCTTATTTTCACCCAATTTATCGTCTAAACCGACGTATTTTAGCTTTTCGGGTGCTACCGATCGTAACGGCAATGCGGTGCTTACTTGTCCCCAGCCTGTAACTGCGACTAGGCTCAATCCCAAACAAAAACTAGAAACCAATTTAATCATTGCAGCAACGAGCTAGAGGTTGACGAAGTGAACGCAAGTGCGGAAGGCATCGCCCCATTCCCTTGAGGTTGCCTCAAGGGAATGGGGCGACCCTGCCGTTTCACGGCAGGGTACTGTTCACCATCCCAGGGTAGATCATTTCCCTCGCGATCGGCACTATTGGTTACTTTTTTTCAATTACAGGTAGTCAAACGGTGTAGTTCTCCGCCAATACGGTAAAAATCAAATCGCGAGTCTGAATTGAAAATTTCTGTTGGTAATAAGCGATCGCTGCGCTCGGCAACGGAGAACTCTAAACCGACATCTTGTTGCTGAAGCACACCTGCTATTTGATTGGAATTTTCTGACTGTGGTTCGAGGGTATCAAATGCTACTGGAGTTTGTGATTGATGGCAATATTTATCCAGAGATGATTCAACAGAAACTAACCGCTGATTTCGCTTGATCGTTAAAATAGCTTCTGTTGGTGGAGAAATTGCCTCGTCTAAATTATTTTCTCTGCTAAAGGGTAATAGTACTAGATAGGATAAGTTGCCATTCTCTGCTTTGAATCCTCCTCTATTGCTTAAAGGATAAGCAGGGATAAAAATTGAGTTATGACCACTTTTCTTAGCTTCCCCAGAATAGAAATAAGAGTTTTCTTTTTGGCAAATACTGACATAAAAACTAACTGTCTCAAAACTATATACTGTTTGATATGCCTTTCCAATTTGTTGACAATCCTGCCAGTCGGAGTCAATTACGAAGGTGTAGTCTGCATCGGAAGAAGCAAAAGCATTGGATCGCTCGCTCGCAAGATGATGAGCAGCGACGATAAAAATACTAATAACAGCAGCGTTAGAGACAGCGATGAATCTCGTGCTATATTTTTGGCTCATCTGATCGTTAATTTTGCTTTTTAGTGAAATTTTAATAATTAGACTGAAAATTTAACTTTAGATTTAATAATCACCATATCTTAAAGTCGATAAATCAAATTGGCAATACACCTCTAGTTATAATTACGTAATTATCGAGAAATTACTGTTACACAGTTGGCATATTCTAAAGCGAATATTTATGTAAATAAACATGAATCATAATTAAATATTGTCTATTGTCGAGAAAATCCCCTAATTTTCTTCTCGATGCGATCGAAATTATAAGTTTGGTAAATTGATTATTGGCAGGACAACTAGTTATGCTACTAGATAGTTATATAGATTATTGAAAAGAAATCGTACAAATAATGAAGAGTTAAGTTAGAAACTTGAGATGGAAACAGCGATCCCGCTTGCGGAGTAGGTCTTAGTCAATGATTTAGCAGAAGGTCTTGTTCGACTTGATTATTCGAGAGAAAATTTATATTTTAAAGATAAATTGGAAATACTACACCTCATTTTAGAGTCCAACATCTGTAAAATCTGTAAACTACAATTCCATGTTCAAAATAGTCCGTAAAACTGCTAAAACTCTATTACCAAAGTCCACTGTTTATCGTCTAAAACGGCAAAGGTCGGAAAATCGCTTTAAAAATTATGTCCGAGAAAAGTTAGAACTCAATTATCGTTCGGTAGATCCAGGCCTTGTTCCACCAAAAGAATTAATCGCGCAAACTGCTGCTTTAGACGAACAGGAACTAGAAAGACAATGTAACGGTGATGTTTATTTTGAAACTGGATATTTTGAAGTTTTAAGAGTCTTCAAGATTTTAGAACATTTTGCAATTAATCCCAGAACTATCGGTTCGGTTTACGAACTTGGTTGTGGCACGGCCAGACTACTAAGACATTTTCGCTGTATTGAGGGTGTGAGATTAGTCGGTTCGGATGTCAACCCAGAAATGATTGAGTGGTGTCAAGCCAATTTGACAGGGATGGAGTTCTACCACAACAAGCTTACTCCTCCTCTTAGCTTTGCAGAAGACAATTCATTTGATTTGATGCTGGCATCTTCGGTGTTTACTCACATTCCTCTTGATACTCAAGAGTTGTGGCTGGCTGAAATGCAAAGAATCTTACGTCCTGGGGGAATATTTGTTTGTTCTGTTTTGGGTCAATTTCACGCCTCTGTATTGCTAAGTCCCAAAGAAATTAAGAATTTAGAAACACAGGGTAACTATACTTTGACTTCTGATGATTCACAGGCAACATATTCTACCCGTGTCGGTGGTTCTGCTTGGGATGTGTTTCAAACTCGCGCTGAAGTAATTAGAGTTTTTGGCTCCTATTTTCAGATAGTTGATTATATTCCAGGAGTGCAAGACTTTTTGGTTTTACGCAAACCCGATCCTAAAGTATCGGTAGTGATGAATACTGTTCCTTTTCCCGCTCAGAAGTTTTAATCGACAAAGGCGATCGCTTCTCTCTAATTTCTATGGGTTTTCTATAGCAATCTTAAATTCTTCGCCAAGATCGTTAATGACCATATGATGGGATAATCGTCCCAATTAGGATCGGATTGCTATAGTCTCTTATTTCTGGGTACAAAACGTAAAATAAACGCCAAAACCAAAAGGCATTAAATTATTCTGGCTTTTTTAATCAATCGAGTTGATTTTTCCAATCTATCTACTTCGTCTAAGCCAATACTGGAGCGATCGCGATCGAGCCGACTAACCAACTTTTGCCAGGCAGTTCGCCACAATTCCAGTCCGTAGCCCTGTCCGCGCCATTGGGGTTTAATGATATAAAGTCCGATAAATCCAAACTTGCTACTATAGCGCACCACAGAGATACAACCAATTGGCTCCCTATTAAGTTCGGCAATCAAAAATCCGTTGGGATCGGTAGGATAGAACGCTGTGGCATCATGCAATCCAGGATTCCAGCCTTCTTGTTCTGCCCAATCGAGAGCAAGTTGAACCTCTGAAGAGATCGTAGGTCAAATGATTAGGTTTGGAGTCATTTTTCAGGGGCTTTAAAGATCTTTCTATCTGAGTTTAAGTGAGGACACTTCCACAAGACTGTATTCAATTAGCTAACGAAATCTTAATCTCTACTTTATCAACTCTCTCTAAAATCCTTTTAGTTCCTGTTTAAATCCCCTTCGGGCAGAATAAACAATGAGTCAGTCTACTCAAAATAAATTAAGTAATAAAGTTTTAGAAAAAACTATTTCTGCCAGTATCAAAAAAGAAATAGCTGCTGCCAGTATCGGTACTACTACTCGTAAAGGCAATAAAGAACTAAAATTTTTAACTAGCAAAATCGCTAAATATCCCTTCAACGATCTCGAACAGGCACGAATAGCTGGAGCAAAATTAGGACAACATATTGCCGAAATATTTCAACAACGAGGGAAGAAAAACCTAGATGGAGGTATCATTCAGCAAATATACTTTCAAAAAGAATTATTTTCTCTAGCTGGACTATCCGACCCAGAACCAGCCAGCAATGAAACTTCACCTCCAGAAACTGTAACTTCAACCAATTTGGAACAACCTACAGAAGAAGCTGAAGCCAATACAGCAGAATCTACTCCAGAAGTTCAACCTGATGAGGAATCATCTCCGAATGATGCACCTGCTTTGACAACAGCAGAAGCCGAAGCCAATACAGCAGAACCCACGCCAGAAGTTCAACCTGATGAGGAATCATCTCCGAATGATGCACCTGCTTTGACAACAGAAGAAGCTGAAGCCAATACAGCAGAACCTACTTCAGAAGTTCAATCTGATGAGGAATCATCTCCGAATGAAGAAAATAGTTCTCAAGAAGTTTCTGAAACAACCAAACCAGCAGAATAATTTTATAACGTAGCGATCGCTGCGATCGATTATTGGTGACTAATCTGTAAACAATTGTTATTTAGGCGTTGGTTAATGCGTAATGCTCAACCCATATTTAACTTACCAGTTGAAAATATATAGCTTTTGAAAGCTAAGAGCTAAAAGCTAAAAGCTAAAAGCTATATGCGAAGCCCGCGCATGACTCGCTGCGCACATTGTACCCTTGTGGTATCGCGGTATCCGTGATAGACGAACAGTAATATTTTGTAAGTCATTACTTAAATCACCAACGCCGTTATTTAAAATATAGTTAAGCCACCAAGTAAAGGAGAAAATAAATGCGTTTGGGAGGCGTACACCATGTAGAATTTTCGGTTCTAGATTACGACAACTCAATCGAGTTTTACGATCGGATGTTCGGCTGGTTGGGATATAAAAGCTTCTGGACTCTCGATGTTGGCTATCGTTCTACGTATTACATGGCACGATTTCCTTTTTTTCACAGTTATATCGGGATTCAACCCGCTCGTCAGGGGGAAAAGCTTAACCATGAAGAGCATTCTTCAGGTATACACCATATTGCTTTATGGGCGCGTAGTCGAAAAGAAGTTGACAGGTTTTATCATCAGTTTCTGGTCAAGCAAAACATAACCGTTACAGATATTCCAACGGAGTATCCCCTCTATACACCTGGTTACTATGCGGTATTTTTTATCGATCCGACTGGGATTCGTTGGGAGCTTGCCCATACACCTTGGATTCCCATGCCTTGGGATATTCTCAAGTCGCTGAAGATCATGAACGAATTACGCCAGCAACATCCAGAATGGAAGCACTATCCAACCAAAGAAATGATGCGAAAGTTACCGACAAGAAATGATTTAACCTAACCTTTTGCTCTCGATTTTGACGAGACGCGATCGCCTTCTAAAAAGTAAAATAAGATCGAAAAAATAGTAAGTAAAATCTCATGGTTTTAACCTAGGCAGATTCTACTTACCAATCGAAACAATATTTATCGAGATAGCTAACTTTAATCAGTAGTTTCAGGAGCTACTTCACTAGGTCGAAACTCGGCAGCAATACAGCTTCTCATGGCTTCTTCGCTAGATATCTGAGAAATACCTGCTAAATCAACTGTACATTCTGCATAACGTTGGGGCAATAAACTACGACGACAGTTATCTAGAGCCATCATAGATTGATTTGGTTCTAAACTGGCACTGAGGGTAGTTACACAACTAGCCAGTTCATCAGGTCTACGCACGCGATAACAAGACTGTAGGGCAGCATTACCTTGAATATCTGTATTACCTGCAATATTGCTGACACACGAAGCTAGATCGTTTGGTTGCAAAGCATCAGAACAAGCTGCTGCTGCTGCTGATTGAGCAACACCATCACTAATTAAGCTATCTGCACAATTACCTATACTACCAGCAAGGGCAGGAGAATTGGGAATAGCTAACAAAAAAGTAGGTAAAGAAACTAAACTAGTCCAACGAATCGCTTTTACTAGAATTTCCATGACTATTTAACTATATTTTTTACTCACACCTATACTAAGGGCAGATTGCCAAAACAGGGATGAGAAGTTTCTCAAGGAATGAAGACAATGACGATCCCACTGAAAAATCAAGTCACCAGCAACAGTTATAACTATTTACTGGCGACCTCGGACAATAAATTATCTTTGTAACTTAGCTCCCTAATATTGAGGAATACTGGAGTCTATTTCTTGACTCCAAGCAGCAATACCACCTTTGACATTTGTGCCTTCAATTCCTGCTTTTTTGAGGATATTTAAAGCTTTTGCCGATCGCCCTCCCATTTTACAATGAGCAATTAAACGATTGCCATTACCATTGACTAGCTCTTTGACTCGATCGATTCCACTACCGTCTTCTAATTCCGATAGGGGAATTAAAACCGAACCTTCAATTTTGGCAATCTGGTACTCATTGGGGTTGCGGACATCTAACAAGACAAAATTATCTTCACCGCTATCCATAAGCTGTTTCAAATCTTGTACTGTCATTTCGGCAAGACCGTTATTTGCTTCCGCTGCTGCTGCTTGAGGGATACCACAAAACTCTTGGTAATCAATTAGTTTTTCAATTACAGGACGCTCTGGGTTTGGTCGCAATTTTAATTCGCGGAATTTCATATCCCAGGCATTATAAAGCAGTAATCTACCGCTTAGGGTATTCTCTGCACCCAAAATAATCTTGATGGTTTCTGTTGCCTGAATTGTGCCAATAATGCCAGGTAGCACCCCTAAGACTCCACCTTCGGCACAGGAAGGAACCATTCCTGGTGGTGGTGGTTCGGGATATAAATCGCGGTAGTTGGGGCCACCTTCATAATTGAAAACTGTAGCCTGTCCTTCAAAACGGAAAATAGAACCATAGACGTTAGGCTTGTTTAACAATACACAAGCATCGTTGGTGAGATAACGAGTAGGAAAGTTATCTGTACCGTCTACAATTACATCATAAGGGGCGAGGATATCTAGGGCATTTTCCGAGCTAAGAGCCGTCTCATACAAATCTACCTGACAATGAGGATTGATGCTGTGAATGCGGTCTTTAGCTGACTGAATCTTTGGTTTGCCTACCCATGATTCGCTGTGAATAATCTGTCTTTGCAAATTAGAACTATCGACAACATCAAAGTCTACTAAACCAATTCTGCCAATCCCTGCTGCTGCAAGATAGAGCAAAAGAGGAGAACCCAAACCACCACTACCGATACAGAGGACGCTAGCTGCTTTAAGCCGTTTTTGTCCTTCTAATCCTACTTCTGGCAGGATGATATGGCGCGAGTACCTTTGATATTCATCTTTGGTAAGTTCGATTGCTTCCAAATTTGGATTAAGCATGGTTATATGAAAAGCGCGTTAGCGAAGCTTAACGAAGTTGTCGCTGCCTCAATCGAGAAGGTCAGCTTTATACTGTAAGCATTCTATTATATAACTAAGATGCCATTCGCTTTCAGCTATAAAAGTAATATAAAGAGAATAAATTGGCTCTGCTAGCAAATTAGAACCAGGTATCTCTACTTATTTATTTTTTATTTGCGATCGATATCTTAGAACATTTCTTGACGCTGGACATTAGCAAATTATTTTGTCTTGCTTTAGAGATTTTGCCACGCCTACTGGCGTGACACGCCTTAAATGTTGGATTAGAAGAGTCCACAGATAAACGCAGATAAACGCAGATAGGTATTTTCCTGTTGTACTATTGCAAGCTGTGTTAGACGAGGATATCTATAAAGGCGATCGCCTTAAGCATCGCAGTCAGACAAGGAATTGTTAAATAAATTAAAACCCTCGATCGACTAGCACTTGACATGATATTATATACATAATGGGAAAGTGTGCGCAAAGCGGTCTTGTATTGGGAAGATATAGTTGCAGCAAAAGAAAATAAAGACAACTCCCTCTAACTTTTCAGAGTAAAAAGCGATAAGCTTTTCCCCATGACTTGGCTACGCAATTCTTATTCAACTTTTGGTAATTGGTATTACAAGTTACTTTTAAAGAGCTTTGCTCGTAGCGTTATACGTTACGAGTTACGAGTTACAAGTGACTTTTAAAACTCAAGCTACCAAAAATAGCCCTTCTCCACAGAAGTTTGAAGTTGATGGGGATTATATTTAAGTAAATATTCTCTAGCAATAGCTTCCTGTTGACGTAACATAGCTACCTCTTTCTCCCCTATTTCCGTATCCGTAGACAGCAAAATTACCTGATGGGAGGCGGTAGGGAAATAACGCTCGACTAAATTGCTACGATGAGATGAATCGAGTCTACCCAAGGGAGTATCAATAGCGATGGGTAAATTACGTCCAGAGACTCTAGCCAAACCCCACAAGAAGGCAATTGCTAATAGTTGCTTTTCTCCTGCGGAGAGTCGTTGTTTGGGGAATAATTGTCCATCACAGTCGTATAGTTCGAGTTTAAAGCGATCGCTATCTATAGTCACGCGGTTAATTAAATTAGATTTGTGTAGTAGGTAGAGAAAGCAGTCTTTAACTTCGGTTTCTAATTTATTAAGTTTTCTTAGGGTAAGTCTTTCTTTAAATAACTTGAGAGTTGCTTGTACCTTGGTTGCGGAGTTAATAATATGTTCGTCGTCTATTTTATCGATGGCTTCTTCACTGTAATTTTTTAACTTACGGCTTAATTCTTGTTGCAGGCGATCGACTTCTCTCTCTATACTCTCGTGCTTCTCTTGAGTTATTTTATAGAAAGCCAAAGATTCATTTACTTTTGCCTCCGCCTGTGTCACTGCATCGACTAATTTTTGATAATCTTCAGGGGATGCAGCACTAGCAAGTTGAGTTTCCGTCTGTTCTATTTCTGCTTTTAACTGTTGCAGATCTCGAACAATATTTCGCGCTAATTTTGTTTCGGCTGGTAAGCGATCTTGAGGGATACTAATTAACTGTTGTAATTGTTTTTCAGTTAAATTTAAATAACCGTTAGCAGTATCTTGAATTAAATTGGCGATCGCCTGATTTTCCTGTTCGATAAAATATTCAATCTTATCAATAAAATCTGCCGCTAAAGAAATAGTAGCTAAATAGTTTAATAACTTACTGTCTCTTTCTGCTAAAATCTCCTTTGCCTGTTTTAACTGTTGCGACTTAGCTTCTTGTTTGGCTTGCTGACTGGCATCAACTAATAAAGGTTTAATTAAAGCCAGAGGTAAACTAGTTTCCCCTAGCTTAATTAACTCCTGACGCTTATTATCTAACCGCTCGGTTAAATCCTTAATTTTAGTTTCAATTACTTCCCTTTCCGCTGCAATTTTACCACCTTGCTGATTGAATTTAGTTTTAGTGCGATCGCGTTGTTTATAAGCTTGCTTTAATTGCTTATCTCTCTCCAGAAAATCTCGTTTTAACTGCTGCTTCTCTTGTTTCTTAGCTGCTAGCTTTTGTTCGATTTCTTCTATACTCAATAACTGGGCTTTACTAGCTAATGCCTTACGTTTGCGGTTGACTAGTACTGCTAGATCGACAGATAGTTTCTCTGCCAATTCCAACCCCAACAAATTATTAATTGCTTCGACTACAGTGGGGGGAGGAGTATCTAACTCCGCCAACTCCTTTACCTGTTCGCCATCAAATAAAAATAAACTAGAAATACCTAAAGGTAAAATATTTTCGACATATTCATCCCAACTATTCTCTAAATTACTATCAAAATCCCCTTCTCTCTCAATACTCAGACTATCCTTACCATCTTTAACATTTCTATCCCAAGCACGAATAATTCTAAACTGTTGCCAATGTCCCTCAAGAATATGTTCAAAAGACAATTCAATTCTAGCTATATCGGCGGAAGTAGCCTGACTATTTACCGACTGAGATAAAAACTCACCATAACCCAAATTTCCCCTTGTAGAACATTTAGCGCGATGTCCGTATAAAGCCAAACGAATTGCATCCATTAAGGTAGTTTTACCACCACCATTCATTCCCCCTAACAAAACAATAGGATGAATACCATCATCATTTTTAGGACGCAAATCGAGCGTCTGCTTTCCCGCATACGCACCAAAATTCTCAATTACTAATTCGGTAAAAATCATTTAGACATTTATCATCAATCTTTATTCTTGGCAGCAAACTTAATACTACCCCAATTAAGCTTACTATCCTCTGGCGAATTATTACTTGGTTTATTTAACTGTTCTACCTTTTCTTTTACCGCTGCAATATCCCCTTGTTCCGCAGCCGTTTTTAAGTCATACTTGTGATGGGCATTAGCGATCGCTTCCTCTTTACTCCTAGAACTAGTCTCAAAGCATTTTTCCAAACTTTCATAGATACCCAAACGACGATTCTTAGTATGAAATTGTCTTTCCGTATCCAATAGTTTTGACATCAATTCCAACTGCATCTCATCATCGCAAATCTCTGCCAAAATCTCCCATTCATCACTACCCAATAACTTTTCATCCGCACCCACTCTCATATCCTTAAATTTCTCTCCCGTCACCTCTTGATAGATCCGAGGAAGACTATCATCAAACTCATGCTTTTCTTCCAGCCAAATTCTTCTAATTTCGCTTAATTCTTCAGGAGTAATTAAGTTAATATCCTTAAATTCATCTGGCGCGTTTTTCCTCACCTCGACTTGTGCCGACAATACCCGTCTTAACCAAGTCTCCCGCCATTTTTTAGTATAAGGGCCAGGAATAGGTTCAATAGAAGTTTCTCCATCTTTGTTACGTTCAAACAACTGCACGTTACCATGAATCCGACGGAAATCTCTACGATGGCGATCATTTCTCAAGTCTAAATCGTTACGGATATCTAATAGAGGCTGCAACCATTCTTTCTCTTCGTCATTTTGAATCATCGCCTCCATCGACTTGTCTTTATTAACCATCGTGCATACCCAACAACCGAATCTTGAATCTCCACAACTAGGAGTAGAGGTATCAACTACCATAGGGCATTCATTATCAGCAGTAGCCCCACGATACATAGCAAATAAATCTTTATTATTACCCCCCCAAGGATTATCCCACTGCATTAAATACATCCAAACCTCATTAGTACTCCAATCTTCAATAGGAGTATATATCAATGAATTCGGTAAGCTAGCATTTGGACTTAAGCGATCGCGTACCCTTTTTTGCTCGTGCTTTTTCATAGTCTCTGCACGTTTGATACTTTCAGCTTTACGAGTACCTAGTACGAGTATTGTCTCACCATGAGAACGAACGGTTTGTCTGATAAATTGATTAGCTGGTTTAATTTTCATTCTCTCTGTACACCAGCGAAATTTATTTCTAGGTGCAGGATATCCCTTTCCCATCAAACAAACCCAAAAAGAATTTTTTACTTCTGGATGTAACAAATGCGCTTCAAAAGGCATTTCTTTGTCTATTGCTGCTTTATCTAATTTCTCAATAGAATTTCTTACCCATGCCGAGACGATAGGATTCTCTACTAAAGTATCAGTAGAAATAACATAAATCTTTTTAGTTCTTTTTTCTGATGGCAGGGTGGCGATCGCATTCCAAACTAATTGTAGTACACAAGAGCTATCTTTTCCCCAAGAAACACCAATAATCCAAGGTATTTCATCTTGACAGTACAACTCTTGAATTTCAGTAGTCAACTTGTGTACATCATTTATGAATTCGGCTGCACTGCGATTTGAATTAGACGAAATTAAATTTGCGCTCATGTTCCTAATTTTTTACTAATCGTCATCATATATCCATTGTTCTTTCAGAGAGAACAAATATTATTTTTTGTACATGACTCGATTTGTATCTTACTTTTGCAAACAAAGTTTACATTTTAGATAAGCTTTTTTCAACAAAAAATATATTTGAACACGGATTATCGCATGTGTATACTAAATAATCAATGTACAACTTTAGTTTATAACATGGAGATCAATCAATTGACGATATATTCTGATTTGAACGCTTCAACAAGTGATTCTGTTTCTCACAATCCCGATCTAGCAAAACAATTTCAAGCAGTAATCGAGAAACATATATTGGAGAGTTATGGCAAAGCTCAATGCTATCCTGCTCTAATTTTCTACCAAGGCAAACGAAAAATGGTGCAAATAAATGTTCCTGCTATTGAAGTTCCTGCTTTACTTAAAGCTAAACCATCCAACGATAACGATCCTGACTCTGGTAAAAATCGTCCACTTGATATAAAACACGCTGATGAAATAAAGGAATATATTTTTCATCGAGCAGATGCTAATAAACCTTGGATTTTAGGTACTTTAACAGCAAATGTCTCTAAAGAAAAAATCGATATTGTTCCTATTTGGGGAAATATATGCCTTGTAAAAATTCCCAGAGGGGTATTTTTAGAGATTACGGATGGGCAGCATCGTACAAGAGCTATGCAGCAACTTATTATGAGTGAAGGAGATGAAAGGGACTTAATTAGTAATGATTCATTTGCTATTACTTTGGTACTAGAAGATGATTTGCGTCAATGTCAAACTGATTTTAGAGATATGGCTCAAACTAAAACATTACCACCTGCATTACTAGTTTCCTATGGTGGCTTAGGAAGAGATGGAATAGCTCAAATATTAGTAGATAAATTTCCGATGTTTAAAAACAAAACTCAGAAAATAAAAACATCTCCTGGTTCTGGATCTAAATTTGTTTATACTAGTAATTATGTAGCTAAAGCTGTTGGTTGTGCTTTTACAAATAATCCAAATAATGAACTATTAGATTATGAAGTTGAAGAATCAGCAGAATTACTAAATAAATATTTCAATATCTTTTTTTCTGAATGCTCTCATACAAAGCAGATTTTTCTACAAGAAGAATTAAAACCAGATGAAGCTACGAAATTCAAAGAAACTTGTTTATTAGGGATGAGTGTTGGATTAGAAATTTTAGGGCGATTAATGAATAGTTGCTACGATAAACAAAATCATTCTTTTGAAGAAAGCAAAATTATTGAGTTAACTCAACTAGATTGGTCAAAAGAAAGTGAACTTTGGCGTAACAATGTAGTACGTCTGGATCATAATCCTAAAGATCCAAATAAACCTTTTAAAATTTCTGCCAGTGCAACTAATGTATCAATAGCAGTCAAGCAAGCTAAAGAAAAATTAGGATGGACAACACTTTAAATTAGATCGCGTAGTAAGCGATCGCTTTATTATAATCAACTAGTACTAAGCGATCGCTTTTTCCTCTTAACCAATAACTTTCTCTGCGCCTTTGCGTCTTTGCGCGAGATAGAAAAAGTGAGAGTCTTTTTTATCTAAAAATAATGAATAAAATCGTAGATTATATCAAACATTACTCCTACTCCGTTAGCTATTCACTAGAAGACGAAGCATACCTCGCTGAATGTCTAGAATTAGGAATAATGGCACATGGAGAAAGCCAAGAACAAGCGTTCGCGGAAATCAAAGAAGCAACCAAAATACATTTATTAATGCTAGAAGAAGATGGCGAAGAAATTCCTCAACCTCTTAGATTGCAAAATACTCAAATAATTATTTAAATATCCAGCCTTCCCGTAGTAAACAACTGATAACCACCGACAAAACTAGCCAAAGAAAGCACAAATTGCCATAAACTAGTAGGCTGTAAAATCGCTTTACTACTAATAAAAACCGCCACAATACCAACTACGATCGCAATACCTGCAAGACTCTTATTACCACGAGGTAAAATAAAAAACATCAATACTCCCGCCGTTAAAAACAAAATAGAAGCGTCGGCTGCTACACCTCGCCACCAATAAGGATAAACATTATTCGTAAAGTAAATATTTTCTCCTAAAAAATAAATTCCCAATAACAATAAACCCAAGCCAATTAATCTTGCTAGTAATCTCATAATTTATAGTGATGTAGTTTAACCATAGATTACCCAGATAATTACTCAAATCTTTAAAAGCGATCGCTTTTTCCAGGAGTGAGATTATGGCGATCGCTTTTACCAACAGTAATAAAAAATGCCCCTTCATTAAACCACGATCGGTTAAGGGGCAAAATATTTTTATACAAACTAAGCTAAAAAACTAGTTGGAAGATTTTTTTTGATAATTTTTTTTGTTAGATCCAGTAGTAGGAGTTCGATTACTATTAAAGCGGTATTTATTGGGTTGGTTTGGATAACCCATTACCGCGATCGCATTATTGGTCATAATCTTATTATTGAGGTAAAAAACTGAATATTAGAATTGTTTACCTAATTTTAAAAAGACTACAACCAGATTGTATGCGATCGCGATCGCAGAATATATTTAAATTGTTTTAAACTCCTGACTTCTGACTTCAAAACTGTTGGCTACGACGCAATCTATTCAAAATACGATTAGCCAAGACCGATCCAGTTACGGGCTTACAGATGTAGTCATCAGCACCGATCGCAAAAGCCCGATACTGAGTTTTTTCGTCTTGGTGGACGCTGAGGAACAAAACTGGTACCTGTTGCCAACGGCGATCGCTCCTTAAAATCTGACATAGTTCGATCCCATTAATCTCAGGCATTTCTATATCTAGTACCAACAGATCTGGCTCGATGTCTTCTAAGACTTCCCAAAATTGCTTTGGTTTATCGAGAGTAAAGATCTCAAAGCCCCAAGGTCGAAGCGATATTTCTAGGGACAGTAATACTTGGGGGTCGTCATCGACGATCAGGATTTTAGCAGCAGCCCCCAAACTCTCGATCAGTTTGGCGACCGAGGCGATCGCAATAACTGGTTCAATGGGATACTGTAAAATCAGATTGCCCCCTCTGCGAACTAAATCTAAGCGGTCTAAAAGTTGGGCCGATTCGGCGATCGCTACTATGGGTAACTGAGGTATTTCATGGTGTAGCTGTTCGAGAAATTCTAAATCTTCGCCATCGGGAAAGATTATTTTATGCAGTACCGCATCAATTGATTCTCGTTCTAGTATTTCTTGGGCTTGAGTCAGGTTATATGCGCTGTATGTTTTCATCCCCGCTTCATGAGCTTGGTTAACTAACTGTTGGCTGAAATTAGAGTCGAGATTGCGATCGACAATCAACAGCGAAACATTTTTACCCAAAGCGTCCGTAACTGTTTTTTCAAAAGGCTGATTTTGTAATTCGGCATTGAGGGATGTCGTCAACGCGACTATCTGTTTGAGATCGGCTTGGCTGATGGTATTATTCCAGAGCAATTTTTCAATTTGTTTGGCAATTTTCGAGCCTTCAGGAAAGCCAAAACACCCCAGCGAACCTGCTAGTTTGTGGGCGGAACTTTGGGCTTTATCTTTTACTTCAGGGGTTAATTTGTCTTCTGCCAAGACTAAAACCAGATTTTCTAGATCGGCCAGCCTCTGAAACGCTAAATCTTTAAAATTAGACCAAATTTGAGCAATTGATCTTGATTTATCTGGTTGTTGGCTTTTCGCTCCTCGAACTTTTTTGGTCTGATTTTCGAGATCGTCATCAGATTTGAGACGGTAGCCCACACCATAAACAGTTTTTACCGTATCTTTTGCCAAACCCACAGCTTTGAGTTTTTGGCGTAAACCTTTGATGTGAGTTCTAACTGCTTCTTCTCCTGGAGGATCTTCTCCAGCCCAAAGATTGTTAATAATTGCCGAAGGGCTAAATACTTGTTGCGGATGGCGCATGAACAGTTCGATCAGGGCATACTCCTTGGGAGTAAGGGGCAAAAGTTCGTCTCGACAATATACTTCGTGGGTTTTGGGATCGAGACTGAGTTCTTGCCATTTTAAGATTGAGGAGACGATATTAACTTCACGGCGGAGCAAAGCCCGAATTCTAGCGGTTAACTCGTCAAAATTAAAGGGTTTAACTACATAGTCATCTGCCCCTGCATCCAAACCTAAAACCTTGTCATTATAGCGATCGCGTGCTGTCAACAACAGAATCGGCATTTTGTACCCTTCCGCTCTAATTCGTTGGCACAAAGAGATTCCATCCATATCGGGCAACATCCAATCTAGAACCACCAAATCAAAATCAAACAGCAAGATAAATTCCCAACCCATCTCGCCAGTATTAGCAATATCAACAGCATAACGCTGCTCGATTAGTTTGCTAGCCAAAACCTCCATCAATTGTTCGTCATCGTCTATCAATAATATTCTCATTAGCCAAGCGAACTCTCTTTCACAATGCGATCGTCTGATACTTCTCTTAGGTACATAATACAGGAGTTCGTAGGGGCGATTCGCGAATCGCCCTTACAGGGGTTCGGAATTCACAGAGACAAGGCATGCCTTGTCCGTACGGGGTTGGGAGAGACAAGGCATGCCTGTCTGTACGGGGTTATTCCCCATCTCCCTATCTATCTTCCTAAATTCCTCACATAATCCTCAACTCTTGTTTATAGTCTTAGAAAATATAGTTAGATTGATTTATTTATCTAAAAATAATTTTTACTAATTTTTACAAAGGTAAAACCATGATGTTGTCTATTCAGCATCTTCCTAGCACTGGAAACAGAGACACACCCAATCATGCCAATCAGCTTTTAAGTTTACTGCCCGAATCCGAACTACAAAATCTGCTGCAAAACTCAAATCGCATCATTCTTCCAGCAAAAACTACTCTTTACCAGCCTAATATGGCAATTAAGACGGTCTACTTTCCCATTTTGGGGATAATTTCTTTATTAGAAATAGATCGAGAAGGTTTAGTTGCCCAGACTGTAGCAGTTAGTCACGAAGGAATGGTAGGTATTCCTACTTTCTTAGGAGGTCATTTTCATTCTAGCGTTGCTATCGTCCAAACTAAGTGTATTGCCATTAGCCTTTCTGCTGAGATACTCAAACAAGAATTTGCCCGTAGTAGAGAGTTACAACGAATATTGCTGCTGTATACTCAGTATTTATTCAGTCAGGTAGCGCGAAATGTTTTCTGTAGCTGCCACCACACTTTAGAACAGCGACTGGCTCGTTGGTTACTATTCTATAGCGATCGCGGAGGCAACAGAGAAGTATTACTGACTCAAGAAACCCTGGCAGATTTATTGGGAGTGAGGCGATCGAGTTTGTCTGTAACCGCCAACAATTTGCGTCAAAGAAATCTCATTGATTATAGTCGTGGCAGAATTATTATCCGCGATCCCATAGCTTTGAGAGCAACTGCTTGTGAGTGCGATCGTTCGATCTCAGCAGAATACTCTAGGCTGTTTGGGGTGCGCTCTTAACTAATATTAACTTATGTGGGAAATCCGACAGACATAACCGCTAAGTTTGTGCAAATATCATAAAAAGTAACAATTGTCTCGTTAGCCTTAAGAAAAATCAAAATGAGACAGAAGATTTTCCAACATTTTTCTAACATTTTTTAAAAAATTTTCAATTCAGTTTTGTGTGTAGTCGTCTTTGTCGGCTAATTTTTTAGACATCTATAAAAAACGTGGAGTAATAGCAACGTGAGTTACTTTTGGCAATCAGAAAAATTCGTCGAACCGATTAACGAACTTGAATCTGAGTTATCGTGGTGGATCGAGCTGACGACTGTCAGACCATCTTGTACTTATTATTTTGGCCCATTTAGCTATCAAACAGAAGCGATCGCCGCTCAAACTGGCTACATCAAAGATTTGCAGGAGGAACGAGCTAGTGTGATTAGCATCGAAATCAATCAAGAACAACCGAAAATGCTCACCATATCTGAAGAAATTTGCTAAACCCAACCTACAGCAATCTTAACCAGCTTAAAATTTTCCCTTGATTTGGGATCGCTATGGCTTCAAGAGACTTTTTGACTGTGAACAAAAAATATATTTTAGTTATAGAAGATGACCTAGGAATTCAAGCCATAACTAAATTTAGTTTGGAGATGGATCGCCACTGGAAAGTCATAACTGCTCTTAATGGTAAAGAAGGACTATTTAAAGCGATGAATACGAATCCAGATGTAATTCTTTTGGATTTGATTCTACCAGATATCAGTGGCTTCGCGATCCTCCAAAAACTACAGGAAGATCCTGTAAAGGCAAATATTCCCGTAATTTTGTTTACAGCCAAAGCGATCGAATCAGAAATAATCAAGCTCGACAATAGTAATGTAGTAGGATTGATAACCAAACCATTTGATTGTTTGACTCTTTCAGCCAGAATTTCCGAATTTCTCGCTCAAAAAGCTCAAGTAGTTGTATAGTTTAGATCTCGTAAAGACGCAATCGAACCTAGAGTCGAAAAATGTCCTAAAACCAACGATTTTAGGCTATTATTTGCTCACAATTTCCTCAACTTATTTATCTATCTTTAAAGATTGAGAACAAATAAGAAGTTTTTAACCATGATGGTTTGACTACTTGGTGTTCTTTTAGGCGAGCAAAATAGAAATAATAGTCATGAAAAAAAAACTCGATCGCGTAGATTTTCTATTGATAGTTTTTATTGGTATTAATTTGGTAGCCTTCACTGCCTGCCAAGATAAAACTGCTCTTTTAGTAAAAGATTCGAGTACGTCGATTGCTGAAGAAAGAATTGGTTTGGATGGTGAATACGATCTTAACGGTCTGGCAAAAAGGGTGGCAAAAGCATTGGAAGAAGATCCTACTCTACAAACAGTTTCTACTGTCTATGTCGCGCAAAACAATAGTCAAATTATTTTAAAAGGTACGATCTCAGATCCAATTTTCTTAGAGAGATTGGTAACCGTGGCTCAAAACGTCCGAGGTGTCAGTGAGGTAGATACTAGTCAAATCGAAATTCGCTAATTTACCGTTTTGCCAATCTGATTTGAACGTTAGGCAATTAATTGAAATGACTATAGCTGCGATCGCCACCAAGATCGCAACTGAAAACGTAGACTAAAATTATAGCAATACGTACTTAGATGAGGACACGGGTGCAGAGCAGGAAAATCCCTACTTATTATTTATATAGACGTAGCATGCGATGCGAAGCGAGTCCTTTAGGGCTACGTTTCTACACTACGTCTTACTTCAAAGCAATTCAATCGAGTTATCTTAACCAATCTACGTACTGCGATATTCTATCGGTGGCAATTAACCAGATTATCCTGCTAGTCTTGGCTTATAGGTAGGATGCAGCAATAATTCAGAGTTGGAATACTTTTCTGTCACCATTTTCTTAGTGATCAGACAATGGCTGATATCTTTTCGTGAAGGTAATTCATACATCAGATCCAGCATTAATTCTTCAATGATTCCCCGTAAGGCTCTAGCACCTGTTTTGCGCCGATAAGCTTCATTTGCGATCGCCTTTAAGGCTTCTGGTTCAAATTCTAGTCGAACATTGTCCAGACGGAAGAGTTCTTGGTATTGTTTAATTAAGGCATTACGAGGTTGAGTCAGTATAGCTACCAAAGCTTCTTCATCTAAGGGTTCCAAGGTGGCTACAATTGGTAATCGTCCCATAAGTTCGGGAATCAGGCCAAATTTTACCAGGTCATCTGCTTCCAAATTTTCCAGGGGATTACTTTTTTGGCTGGGATGTGGTTTCACTTTTTCGTTAGAGACAAACCCAATCGATTTTTTGTTACTACGTTGTCCGATAATTTTTTCTAGACCGACAAAAGCACCACCACAGATAAATAAAATATTACTGGTATCGATTTGGATAAAGTCTTGATTGGGATGCTTGCGTCCTCCCTGGGGTGGGATGTTGGCTACAGTCCCCTCGACTATTTTTAAGAGAGCTTGTTGTACTCCTTCCCCCGATACATCGCGACTAATTGAGGTGTTTTCACTCTTCCGGGTAATCTTGTCAATTTCATCTATATAGATAATCCCTTTTTCTGCTTCGGCTACATCCAAATCAGCGTTTTGTAGTAGGCGCAACAGTACATTTTCTACGTCTTCGCCGACATAACCCGCTTCTGTGAGGGTAGTTGCATCGGCGATCGCAAATGGCACGTCAAGTAGCTTTGCCAGAGTTTGAGCGACTAGCGTTTTTCCCGAACCAGTAGGGCCGATTAACATAATGTTGGATTTTTGTAGTTTGACTGTATCTTTACTGGTTGGTTGCTCTGGAGCTTCGAGGACACTGAGGCGTTTGTAGTGGTTGTAAACTGCCACAGAAAGAACCTTTTTCGCTTGCTCTTGACCGATAATATATTCGTCTAAATGTTGCTTGAGCTGCATTGGTTTGGGGAGTTGAGACAAGGAGAGGGAACGCTCTTCCTGAGAATTAGCTTGATTGGCTTCCCCCGAACCAGGAGCGACAGATTCCTGTGCTAATAAGTCATTACACAAAGTAATACATTCATCGCAAATATTAACTTTTTCCCCTGCAATTAGTTTCCCTACTTGACTTTGAAGGCGACCGCAAAATGAGCATTTGAGTTGAAAGTCTTCGATTTTCATAATTAAGTTTGTAAAAGAGTTGTTAGTTGTTACTTAGCTGTTAGTCTCGAACTACAGAGCCGATAAAAAAAATTACTGCTTAAGCTGCGTATGGCAAAGGAGACATACTTGTCTGATGATGGTCAGTTTTGCTATTAACCGTAGTTCTGAGTACTTCGAGGAATTCTTGCTCGATATAAGGTTTGCTCATATAAGCACTCGCGCCTAAATGCAAAGCCAACTGGCGATGTTTATTGTTGCTGCGAGTAGTCAGCATGACCACGGGGATCTCAGAGAGTTCGGGATCTTGGCGGAGTTGATTGAGAAATTCAAAACCATTGAGTTTGGGCATTTCTAAATCGCTGACAATCAAATCAAACGCGGAATTTTGTCCCAACAGTTCGATCGCTTCTTGACCGTCTCTTGCCTGTAGGACTCGATAACCAACTTTTTGTAAGGTTAGAGCGAGGGTTTTGCGCATCATCGCGGAGTCATCGACAACTAAGACTGTTGGTACGTGGCTATTAGTCGATATGTTTTGGTAAGTTGCGATCGCTGGCTTGACAGTATTCTTGTCCTTGTTTTGCTTCTGTTTACTATAGGCTAGTAAAGCAACTGCATCGATAGCAGGAATTAGATTACCATTACCCATGACGGTACAACCGTAGACATAATTAGGGGGGGTAACTACTCCAGTTATCGGTTTAATTACCATTTCTTGTTCTGTACCAAAATCTTCGACCTCGATCGCAAAATTGCTTTTTTCGGAACGAATAACCAACATTGCCGAACCATTAGCGAGAGTGCTGTTTTGGTTAGTTAGAGTCGGATAGCCATATTCCAAGAGATCCGAAAGTCGATAGACTGGGAGTAAGTCATCGCGCCAAGATATGACCTTTTGCTGCCCGATTTTTTTAGTTTTAATGCTTGTCGAGGGAATAATTTCCTGTACGCTGGCAACGGGTAAAGCGAGTAAGGTTGTTCCTACCGAACAGACCAGTAACTTGGCGATCGTTAGACTCAAAGGTAGACTCAAAGTAAAAGTCGTTCCTTTTCCTGGGGAAGAGTCAACCTCGACAGTTCCCTTAACTGCCTGGAGTTGAGAACGAACTACGTCTAGTCCTACTCCTCTTCCAGAAAGTTCGCTCAAGCGATCGGCGGTAGAAAATCCTGGTTCAAAAATAAAATTTAATAGTTGTTCTTTATCAGTTTCGGGTAATTGTTCTATTGACAGCCAACCGCGATCGATCGCTCTTTTGGCAATCTTCATCAAATCTAAACCCCGACCATCATCGCTGATTTCAATTAAAGTACGATTACCTTGATGAGCAGCACGAATAGTAATCGTTCCAGTTTCTGATTTATTCTGTTTGCGTCGAATTTCGGCTGGTTCGATCCCATGATCGAAGGCATTGCGAATCAAATGCATGATCGGATCGTGGAGTTTTTCGAGGATGCCTTTATCGACTAGAATCTCTGTTCCCTCCATCTTCAGAGAAACGGGTTTGTGATGTCGGGTTGACAAATCCCGTAAAGCGCGTGGGAAGTGATTTAGTACCTTTTCCAAGGGTAACATCCGCGCCCACATCAACTCATCTCTTAATTTGGTCAGAGTTTGCTGTTGATTCTTAATCGTATGCTCTGACTGTCGAGTAAATAGGGAAAGATCTTCTACTGCTTCTTCCAACTGCATCATTTCTTCGAGGACTTGTTGGATCGAAGAATGGCGAGTGCCATAGCTATCCATCTCTAGAGAATCAAATAGTCTTTGGTTTTGGTTATCGAGAGTTTCAGCTTCGATTGAGGAATCTGAGACTTGAAGACCAAAGGGGTTAGCAGATGCGATCGCGCTCTGGTCGGATAAATTTTCCAGAGTAGAAGTTAGCTGATGGAATTGCTTTAATCCCTGCTGGATTTTCGAGATAATTGCCTGTAGCTGTTCTTGCTGGAGTGCTAAGCTATTGCGATCGATTACCAATTCCCCGACCAGATTATTCATTCTTTCCAATCGATTGAGATCGACCTTGACTTTCAGGCTGGCAGTATTACCCAGTCTAGTTATGGATTGAATCTGAGTTTTTTGTTGGGAAGACTGAACTGGAGAAGGTTTTGGCTCAACGCGATCTTTGACGGGTTTTGGCTGAGAAATAATTGCGGTAATCTGTTCGGTGGTAGAAACTTCTGTCGTTGTAGCGATTATTTCTGGTTCTGGTTCTGGTTCTGGTTCTGGTTCTG